>JBFFGY010000075.1:0-9196 GCA_041557215.1 Alphaproteobacteria bacterium | reverse complement strand
GCTTCGGGTTGAGCAGCTTGGACCGGGTTACCCACTCCTTGCCCTTCTCCCAGGCGCCGGAATAGGCCATCCAGGTGCCGAGGTCGGCCAGAACGAAAGCATCGTTGGGGTTTAATTCTACGGCCTTCTCCGCAAAATTCCGAAAAACGCTGCGATCCTCTCCGGTAATCTGGCTGAGAATGGCGAGCGCGTAATAGGCATCGGGGTTGTCCGGGTCGATCTCTAACGCACGGTCGGCGGCGGTTCGACTCAGTTTGGCCCAGTCGGGTGGTGTGTCGATCGCATATTTCTTAGATTCGATATAGCTGAAGGCCAGCCGCGACCAGCCCAGCGAGTAATCGGGGTCGATTTCGACGGCACGCTCCAGGCAGGCCCGCGCCTTGCGATGGCGATCCGGCGCGAAGGTCTCGTAGAACCAGTATGAGAGCAGAACGCACTCATAGGCCGCCAGGCTGTCCGGCGCCTTGTGGCGGACAAGGCTTTGTACGCGCGAATTGAACAGGGGCGCATCCGCAGACCCGATCTCCGCCACCACCTTCTTGGCGATCTCCAGCTGGACATCCAGAATGTTGTCGGCGTTCAGTTCCCGGTCGAACGGCCCGGGCGCCTCCAACTGGCGGCAGGTCCGCGCGTCGGTGAAACTGGTGGTGACCCGAAGCTGGTCGCTCGACCGACGCACCGTTCCGGACAGAATATAATCCGCCTGCAATTCTTCGCGGATCTTCCCACAGTCCATATTATCCTTGAACCCGCTGACCGAGCTGGGTGCGATTACGAACAGGTTCGAGAATTTGGAGAGATAGGCATTGATGTCCTTGGTCAGGCCGTCGCTGAAATAGGCCTCGTCCGGATTGCCGCCAAGATTGCCGAATGAAACAACCGCGATCCGGGGGTCGGAAGGCACCGTATCCTGCGGCCTTTCAACGAGAAAATAGATGCCGGCGGCTGTAACGAGCACGGCGCCGACGATACCTGCCAGCACCCGCCTGTGCGTTGGCGCCGTTGCCGCCCGCCGCATTGCGCGTGCTGAATCGGGGGGGCAGCACCAGACTTCGACCGGCTTCGCGATGTTTTTCAGGCGATGGGCTCCGGCATGGCGGAAGGCGTCGCGGAGTTCCCCCGACAGGTGCTCGGTTACCCTTGCCGACAGGCAAATGCCGCCCGGTGTCGCAAGGCTTTCAAGCCGGGCGGCCACATTGACCCCGTCGCCGAATACATCGGCGCCGTTATCCATGATATCGCGGAAATTGATGCCAATACGGAATGCCATGGCCCGGTCCGCCGCCAGACCGGCGTTGAGCTGGCTTATTTCCTCCTGGATTTTGACCGCGCATCGGGTGGCTTCGACGCAGCTTGGAAATTCAGCGATCACGCTATCGCCGGCCGAACCGAAAATGCGTCCGCCATGGGATACGATCAGGCGGTCGAACACGGCTCTCCGGTCGGCTAGCGCGGTAAGCGCTGCATCCTCGTCCAGTCCCATGAGCCTGCTATAACCGACCGCGTCGGCGGCCAGTATGGCGACCAGTCGACGTTCCATCGGGCGTCTCCCCGGAAAGGAGTTTAGCCCAACCAGCGTCTGAATTCCACTTAACTGGCGGGCGCGGCCGTTGCGTGAAGGGGTTGGCGGAATACCATCGATTCCGAATATCGTTGATCCGGCTTAGTTCGGCCCGGCGGTGTGAAAGAATCCGCGCAGTTCGATGGGGCAGCAGAATACGCCGGTCTGCCTGTCTTCGAGAGTATGGACCGTCGCATAGAAATGGCCCGCGTCCAGATGCTCGATCAGGTCTTTAAGTGGTCGTTTCGCAAATTCGCCGATTAAATCCGTTTTCTTGATGACGCCTTCTGCGACCAGTCCGTTTCCGGGCACGCCCTTCGATTTATAACTCACGAAGAAGGCGATGATCGGCCCTTCCCCTTCCGACGGGTCCAGGTAGGTTTGATAACCACTCGGAGAGGTTTGCCAGCGCACCCTGTGAAGATGCGATCCGACGACCCGGTCAATACCGGTTATCGTCACTGCGAAGCTCAGCGTTTCGTCGTCTTTGTTCAGCTGAAGGGTGATTCGCCCCTTTGCCGCGGGCGTGATGGCCTGTTCCGTCGGCCTGAGGTCGGCCACATAATTTCGGGTCGTCTGTGCTTCCAGGCTGCCCGGCAGGATCAACGCAAAGCCAACGACGAGCCAGCCGGCCAGAGCTTGAACTCCAACCGAGCTATAGGGCCCTTTTGTCGCTCCAGCGGTGGCTGCTGCAAAAAAGTTGAATAGTTCAGTCATGACAGGAGAACTCCATACAGTCAGTGCCCCCAGCCGCAAGTCCCTTTTCTGCTGTGGAAAACTCTAGCAGTGGGGCGTGCCGGGCGCATTGACTGGCGTCAAGGCAGAACTCCACGTCCCATCCCAAAGATGTGGGAGAGACTGTCGCGGTCTGGCCTGTTCTTCTGCCATATTGTGCGGCGCCATAAACTTGGCGCCGGATTTGATGCGTGAGCCTATTTCCCCGCCAGTTCCTTGCGGACGATTTCGGCGCCGGCGCCCAGCGCCTGCAGCTTGCCGGCGGCGACATTGCGGGGCAGGGGGGCCATGCCGCAATTGGTGCAGGGGCTGATCCGCTCCGCATCGACGAATTCCATGGCGGCGCGGATGGTGGCGGCAACCTGTTCCGGCGTTTCCACCGTTTCGCTGGCCACGTCGATCGAACCGACCATCACGGCCTTCTTCGACAGCAGCCCGATCAGCGAGATCGGCACCCGCGAATTGGCGCATTCCAGCGATACCTGATCCAGGCGGCTGTCGTTCAGTGCGGGGAAGATTTCCTCATACTGCCGCCATTCGCTGCCCAGGCTTTCCTTCCAGTCCAGGTTGGCCTGGATGCCGTAGCCATAGCAGATATGGACCGCGGTCTGGCATTTCAGGCCTTCGATCGCCTTGTGCAGCGCTGCAATCCCCCATTCCTTGACGTCGTCCATGAAGACGTTGAAGGCCGGTTCGTCGAACTGGATCAGGTCCACGCCTTCGGCTTCCAGCTCCCGCGCTTCCTGGTTCAGCAGTTCGGCGAAGGCCATGGCCATGTCGGCGCGCTTGCCGTAATGGGCGTCGGCGATGGTGTCGCAGATCGTCATCGGCCCAGGCAGGGTAAATTTCAGGCCGCCCTTCGTGTGGGCGCGGGCAAAGCGGGCCTCAAGCTTGTGGACCGATGCCTTGCGTCCGAGTGCGCCGGTCACGGTCGGCACATCGACGACATAGCGATTGTCGCGAATGCCCATCTTGGTCTTCTTTTCCCAGTCGATGCCGGATACATGCTCCAGGAAACCATGGACGAAATGCATGCGGAACTGTTCGCCCTCGGTGACGATGTTTATCCCGGCGTCTTCCTGTTCCTTGATCCAGATAAGGGCCGCGTCGCGCTTGCCCTGCTCAAGCTCTTCGCCCTCCAGCCGCCAGGGCGCCCAGAGCTTCTCCGGCTCGGCGAGCCAGGACGGTTTCGGCAGGCTGCCGGCGATGGTGGTCTTCAGCATGAGGGAACTCCTTCGTCATATTGGGGGGCGATTGCCGTCGGCCGGGAAATTAGGCCAAAGGGCCGTGCGCCGCCAGTCTCTTTGCGGAAAAAATGCCTAGAAAGAAAAAGGCCGCGCTCCTTTCGGAGCACGGCCTCTTCCGTAACGAACTGCCGGATGGGCAGAGCTTCGGATCAGAAGCCCATGCCGCCCATGCCGCCCATGCCACCCATGTCCGGGGCGCCGCCCGCGGCCGACTTCGGCTCGGGTTTCTCGGCGACCATGGCCTCGGTGGTGATCAGCAGGCCGGCAACCGAAGATGCGTCCTGCAGCGCCACGCGCACGACCTTGACCGGGTCGATGACGCCGGCCTTGAACATGTCGACATATTCGCCGGTCTGGGCGTTGAAGCCCAGCTTCTCGTCCTTCGACTCGGAGACCTTGCCGGCGACGATCGAGCCGTCTTCGCCGGCATTCTCGGCGATCTGGCGGATCGGGGCCTGCAGGGCGCGGCGAACGATGGAAACGCCGACCTTCTGGTCGTCATTGTCCGGGGCGAGGCTGTCCAGCGCCTTGACGGCGCGCAGCAGCGCGGCGCCGCCACCCACGACGATGCCTTCCTCGACCGCGGCGCGGGTCGCATGCATCGCGTCGTCGACACGGTCCTTGCGCTCCTTCACCTCGATCTCGGTGGCGCCGCCGACGCGGATCACCGCAACGCCGCCGGCCAGCTTCGCCAGACGCTCCTGCAGCTTCTCGCGGTCATAGTCCGAGGAGGTTTCCTCGATCTGGCCGCGGATCTGGCCGCAACGGGCCTGGATGTCGCCCTTCTGGCCTGCACCTTCGACGATGGTGGTGTTGTCCTTGTCGATGGAGATCTTCTTGGCGGTGCCCAGCATGTCGAGGGTCACGTTCTCAAGCTTGATGCCGAGGTCTTCCGAGACCACCTGGCCGCCGGTCAGGATCGCTATGTCCTCCAGCATGGCCTTGCGGCGGTCGCCGAAGCCCGGCGCCTTGACGGCGGCAACCTTCAGGCCGCCGCGCAGCTTGTTGACCACCAGGGTGGCCAGCGCCTCGCCCTCGACGTCCTCGGCGATGATCAGCAGCGGACGGCTGGACTGTACGACCGCTTCTAGAACCGGGAGCATCGCCTGCAGGTTCGACAGCTTCTTCTCATGCAGCAGGATGAAGGGATCCTCCAGTTCCGCCAGCATCTTCTCGGGGTTGGTCACGAAGTAGGGCGACAGGTAGCCGCGGTCGAACTGCATGCCCTCGACGACATCGAGCTCGGTATGCAGGCTCTTGGCTTCCTCGACGGTGATAACGCCCTCGTTGCCGACCTTCTCCATCGCCTGGGCGATGAAGTCGCCGATCTCGCGCTCGCCGTTGGCCGCAATCGCGCCGACTTGCGCAACCTCTTCCGAGGTCTTGATCTTCTTGGAACGCTTCTCGAGGTCCTCGACGACCTTCTCGACGGCCAGGTCGATGCCGCGCTTCAGGTCCATCGGGTTCATGCCGGCGGCAACCGCCTTGCAGCCCTCGCGGACGATGGCCTGGGCCAGCACGGTGGCGGTGGTGGTGCCGTCACCGGCGATGTCGTTGGTCTTGCTGGCGACCTCGCGCACCATCTGGGCGCCCATGTTCTCGAACTTGTCGGACAGCTCAATCTCCTTGGCGACGGTGACGCCGTCCTTGGAGATGCGCGGCGCGCCGAAGGCCTTGTCGATGACGACGTTGCGGCCCTTCGGGCCCAGCGTCACCTTGACCGCGTTGGCCAGGATGTCGACACCCTTGAGCATGCGGTCGCGTGCGTCGGAAGAAAATTTTACGTCTTTAGCAGCCATAATCTCTTGCCTCTTTCGTCGGCGCCCGGCCTATGGGCCAGGGCGCTGGTATCATATGCCGGCCGGTTCTTGCCGGCCGCTCGATTTCCGGATTCGCGATTTAACGCGTGCCGACGGCTTACTTGCCGTCGATGACACCCATGATGTCGGACTCTTTCATGATGAGAAGTTCCTCTCCATCGATCTTGACCTCGGTGCCGGACCACTTGCCGAACAGCACCTTGTCGCCCTTCTTGACGTCGAGCGGCGTGATCTTGCCGTCCTCGGAGCGCGCGCCGGTGCCGACGGCGACGATTTCGCCTTCCTGCGGCTTTTCCTGCGCGGTGTCGGGAATGATGACGCCGCCGGCGGTCTTTGTTTCACCTTCGAGGCGACGGACCAGAACACGGTCATGCAACGGCCTGAAGCTCATTCGATATCCTCCTACGATCCCTGAAATTCACTAAAACTGGTTGGTCCCTGGTACTCTGCGGTGCGTTTGTCCGCACCCCTGTTAGCACTCGGGCCCGATGAGTGCCAGCCATGTAAGAGATGGCCCGGCGGATGTCAAGGAAACGCTGGCTTTTTCGTGCCCCGAAATCGCGGGTCCAAGAAAGCGGCTGCTTGGCAGCACTCCAGCAGGGTGGCTGCTAATATATTGTTTTTTAATGTATTATTTACTCCCGCTCTTGTATTCTGGCGGGGTCGAATCGTGCTTTGCGACGGTCCCGGCGGGTAAGCTGGAGGGATTGAAATAAGGCATCGCCCACGGGACCGGTCGAGGATCGACCGGAGACCGGACTTATTGTTGGGAGATGACCTTCATGAGCGACCTGCAACATCAGTTGAACAGCTACCGTCTGACCACGGCCGAAATTCTTTATCATCTGCCGGACCATCCGGACCTGCTTCAGACATTCATCTGGCAGACGCTGGATATCGCGCCGCGCTATCCGGTCCTGCGCAAATTTCTCGATTACTGGCAGCACAACATAGAGGGGAAGCTGCACTCGGTTCGCGTCGGGCAGCGCGGCATCATCGCCCCGGCCGAATTCCGCATCGCCGGGGCCGAACTGGTGCTGCACTAAGCTGCGCGAACGTGACGGTATCAGCGTCAATCTGACGCGCTGTATTGCTTGATCCTTGTTATGGCCGCTCTCCCTCGGCGCGGTTATAGTCGCGCCCAGTTCAATCGAGCAATCCGGGGGACGGCAGGATGGGTAACGCAGGCAATATCGGCGCTTACGAGAACCGCCGCAATATCGCCATCTGGCTTCTGGCATGCAGCGCCATGGTCGCTGGCATGGTGGTTATCGGCGGCATTACGAGGCTTACGGAATCGGGCCTGTCGATGACCGAGTGGCGGCCCCTTATCGGCTGGATTCCGCCGCTAAGCGAAGCCGAATGGCAGCGCATATTTGACCGGTATCGCCAGACCTCCGAGTAC
Organism: Alphaproteobacteria bacterium; assembly: GCA_041557215.1. GTDB lineage: Bacteria > Pseudomonadota > Alphaproteobacteria > UBA8366 > JADFVY01 > JADFVY01. The sequence goes on along the minus strand of JBFFGY010000075.1, from coordinate 2,428 downwards.
CGGATCCAGTTTCCCGGCATGGATCTGGAGGGGTTCAAGACGATTTTCTGGTGGGAATATATCCACCGGGTGTGGGGCAGGCTGATCGGGCTGGTCTATGCCTTGCCTATGGCCTGGTTCATGATCCGCGGCCGAGTCGAGGGCCCGCTGGCCCGCCATCTCTGGGCCCTGCTGTTCCTGGGCGCGGTCCAGGGGCTGATCGGCTGGTGGATGGTCACGAGCGGCTTCGTGGACCGCGACGACGTCAGCCAGTACAGGCTGACCATCCATCTCGGTGTGGCGATCGTTATCCTCGGCTATCTCTTATGGCTGGCGATCGGGCTGCTGCAGCGGACCGAAATCCGCGCCGCCGCACCGGACAGTCTCCGCAAGCTGGCCCTTGCGGTAACGGCGGCCGCCTTTGTTACCATTCTGTCGGGCGGCATGGTTGCCGGCATCAACGCCGGTTTCATCCATAATACCTGGCCCCTGATGGACGGCGGGCTGCTGCCGGAGGATTTTGCGGCGATGACGCCCTTCTGGCTGAACTTCTTCGAGAACCATTCGACCGTCCAGTTCGATCACAGGATGCTGGCCTATCTCACCGCTATCCTGGCCGCGATTTACTGGTACAGCGCGCGCGGCGCCAATTTGCATGATCGTGCAAGACTGGCAGCCCATCTGCTGGGCGGCATGCTGGTTCTGCAGATTCTGCTGGGGGTCGTGACGCTGCTCCTGGTGGTGCCGATCTCGATTGCGGTTTTGCATCAATTCGGGGCGGAAGTCCTGTTCGCCCTTGCGGTATGGAATCTCTGGGAATTGTCGCTGCCGCGAGGGGCCGCTTCATGATTGCGACATTGTGACGCGTCGGCCTTTGCAGAAATGGGCGGAAAGGCTATTTGCCCAATCATTGGTCTTTTGAAACCCCGGTTTCAAGCGGGTATGGTGCATTGCAAAAGGTTTTTGACGCTTTGTTAAGCACTGCAATGCATATTATTTTTGCAGAATCGCGCAAATTTTTCCCTTGCAATGTTCGCACATGCAATATATCTAATGCAGTGCAATATGGATTCAGGTTCGTGTTGCTGCCCTTCTTGGGCGTTTCCTCCCTTATACAGACTTCAGCCGCGCGTTAACCCGCGCGGCTTTTTTTCTGTTGCTATCCATGAAGGATTGCCCGGCATGCCGGAAAGGATCGACTGCATGCGGCGACATTGGCCGCTCGGACATTGCCATGCTATATCAGCGGCGAAACAAGTGGGGCGCGAGAGCTTGACGCAAGAAGCAAAGAAAACCCAGATACCCGAGCAATCGGCTTGGCGGCTGGCCGGGCGACTGTGGCGGCATTATCTGCGCTACCACCTGGGCAAGATGGTTATTGCGACCCTTTGCATGGTTCTGGTCGCGGCGGCGACCGGTGCGCAGGTCTATATGGTGGAACCTGCCCTCGACAAGCTGATGGTCGAGGGGCAGGCGGAACTGTTATGGGCTTTGCCGCTTGCCTTTGCCGGCATCGTTATCGTCAAGGGGTTGGCGACCTATCTTCAGGCCATATTGATGCAGGGCCTGGCGCTGGAGATTATCCGCAAGATTCAAACCCAGATGTTCGAGCGCGTGGTTGGCGCCGATCTTGCCTTTATCGACAGCAATCCAACCGGGACACTGGTTTCCCGGTTCATTTCAGACGTTTTCGTTATGCGCGAGGCGCTGTCCAATTCTTTTACGGGAATGGTTCGCGATTTGCTGACATCCGTCGTGCTGATCGGGGTCATGTTCTATACGAACTGGCGCATGTCCCTGATCTGCTTCGTCGTATTTCCTGCGGCGGCTTTTCTTGTCACCAATCTGGGCCGGCGGATGCGCCGTGTGGTGCGCAACACCCAGGCGGAATACGGTCAGCTGACCAGTTTCCTGGATGGGGTTCTCAAGGGCATCCGGCAGGTCAAGGCCTATGGGATGGAAGGCCATGAGGCGGACCGTGCCGACGGCATGTTCCTGACCATGAAGGGACTTTATTACAAGGCAGCCAAAATGCGGGCGCGCGCCGCACCAACGCTGGAGGCGCTCGGCGGACTGGTCTTCGCGGTGATCCTGTTCTATGGCGGCTATCAGGCGATGCAGGGGCAGATTACCGTCGGATCCTTCATGGCCTTCTTCGTCGCCATGCTGTCGGCCTATCAGCCGATGCGGCGCATCGCCAACCTGAATGTCGGCCTGCAGCAGGGGCTGGCGGCATCTGAGCGGGTGTTCCATATCGTCGATTACCGCCGCAGCATCGAGGAGGCGCCGGACGCGCCCGCGCTGGCGGTGACGGCGGGGCACGTGCGGCTGGACGGGGTCAATTTTTCCTACGGCAACGACACGCCTACGCTGATCGATGTGACGATGGATGCGCCGCGGGGGAAGGTGGTTGCGCTGGTCGGTCCATCAGGGGCGGGCAAGTCCACCG
>JBFFGY010000074.1:0-9368 GCA_041557215.1 Alphaproteobacteria bacterium | reverse complement strand
GCCGGCGGTCAGATATTCGAGGATTCCCGAGGCCATGCTGCCGGCGATACCGAAAGCCATGGCCTGCTCGCGCGCGCTCAGGCCCAGCGCCACGCCGGCCGCCGCGGCGCCCCCCCTGGCGCCAACGATGCCGACCGGGTGAAAACCCGCCTTGTGCATATGGCCGGGCGCGACATGATTGAGACGGCAGACGGTTTCCAGCCCGGCAACGATCCCCAGGAAGGCCCTTTCGCCACTAAGCTCGAAGCGTTCGGCCGCGGCCAGGGCAGCGGGGATCGTCATGGCCCCGACCCGGATGGGCGCCCCTTCCAGCGTATCGTCGAAATCCTCGCCATGGATTCCGACACCGTTGGCGACAGCGGCGCCGGCCGCGTCCAGCTTGCGGGGATGGCCGATCGCGGTGCAATTACCCTCGGCATCCCATCCACTCACGATTTGACGTGCATAGTCCGTATTGCGCGCGGCCACGCACAGCCCGGCGGCATCAACGAGGTCCATGGCAGCCACCTGCCGGACGGAGTCCGAAAGATCGCCCAGACGCAACGACGCAAGCCAGGCGGAAAAATGCTCGGAGACGCTGGTTGCCGGATCCGCGGATTCCTGTGTCATGCGGTCGCCCTTCAAGTCGCGGATGGTTTGGACTGAGGGCCTTCGCCCGACATCATCACCCGGCTTTTGCCGCGCTGGACATGGGCATAGGCGGCCTCGAAGGCAGCGGCCGGGTCGCGGTCGTCCAACGCTTTGACGATGGCCCTATGTTCCGCATTGGAGCTTTCGAACCCGCCGCCATGCACAAGCCCGCGGGCGCGAAACAGATGCAGGCGGCTGACCAGGTCGAAATAGATATTCGCCAGCGTGGAATTACCGCAGGAATTCACGATCTTGGAATGGAACTCGATATTGAGCGGATAGTAGGAATCAAGGTCGCGGCTGAGGGCGACGGCATCCATGCGTGCCAGCAAGGCGTTCAGTTCGGCCAGGGTCGCCTTGTCGATGCGCTCGGCGAGCAGACGGCAGGCCGTGCCGAATACACCGGCGCGGACATCATATATTTCCACCGCGTCATGTTTCGTGATGCGCTGAATGAATGCGCCGCGGTTGGGGATCATTTCCACGAGGCCGCGGGCGTGCAAAGCCTGGAAAGCCTCGCGAACCGGACCGCGGCTTACGCCGAAACGTTCCGCCAGAGCCTTTTCGTTCAGCTTTTCGTCTGGCCCCAGCGTACCGCCGAGAATGATCTTTTCGATTTCCTTGTAGATCACTTGGCTCATCGAGGAAGAGCGCAGCACCTCCAGTTCCGAAGGCAGTGGTTCGGTATTGCTATTCATGCGCCTAATCTCTACGAAAAATATGGATTGTCAACGATTCACAATTCTAAATTATGCCGTGATCCATTCTACCGCCCCGACTCTCGCAATTGAAAGGCATGGAAATGACCGATAATCAGGAAACTCCCCTGGCAGGACAGGTCGCCCTGGTGACCGGATCTTCACGCCGCATCGGAAGGGCCACCGCGCTGGGGCTGGCAAAGGCCGGCGCCGATGTTGTGGTGCATGCGCGCAGCAGCCGCGACGAGATAGAAGCTGTCGCCGACGAGGTCCGCGCGCTTGGCCGACGGTCCCTTGCGCTGCTTGGCGACGTGACCTCGGAAGCGGACGTCACGGCTGTGTTCGGCACGGTCCGCGACGAATTCGGCCGCCTGGATATCCTGATCAACAACGCCGGCATCCGCGGCCAGCGGCCATTCATGGAAATGACGCTGGAGGAATGGCGCGCCGTCAACTCGGTGATCCTGGACGGGGCCTTTCTATGCAGCCGCGAGGCATTGAAGCTGATGACCGCGAACGGCGGCGGGACGATCGTCAATATCGGTGGCGTCACCGGGCATATCGGCGCGGTCAACCGGGCGCATGTCTCCACCGGAAAGTCGGGGCTGATCGGACTGACGAAGGCGCTGGCGGTAGAATTCGCCGACCGGGGCGTCACGGTGAATTGCGTGGCGCCCGGCAAGATTGGCGGCAAACGCTCGGCCACTGCCGGCGAGTCCCCACCCATGCCGGGAGGGGACAAAATCCTGGTCAGCCGGGAAGGCGAACTGGAGGAAGCCGCCTTCATGATCTGTGCTCTCTGCATGCCGCAGGCACGCTTCATGACCGCCCAGACCGTCCACGTAAGCGGCGGTCTCTACATGCCCTGACCAGGTGCCAGAAGCCCCTGCAGGTCACGGACTCTCGCCGGCGAATTACATTCCAGCAAAGCGCCGATCAGCCGGCTCGCACCGTCATGCCCAAGCGCCGGTGTCATCAGGTCGCGCGCCTTGTGGGCCACCTGGTCGGCGGGCATGGGGTTGGCCGGCGTACCAAGCACGGCCTTCGTATGGTGCGACAATCGCCGTCCATCGCGCGTCTCGATCGTCACGATCGCCTGTCGCGGCGGCCGAGCGGCGGTAAGTTCGGGGCTGGGTTCCGCAATGATCCTTTCACGCAGGGCTCGTACCGCCGGGTCATCCATGCGTGCCCGGTCGTGGGTGGCAGCGAAGGTGAGGTCCCCGTCCAGCAATGTCACCGCCAACAGGTGCTGAAGACAGACATCCGGCATGTCCCTGTTATTGACGATGTGCAGCCTGTCGTCCGGCATCGTGGCGACGATCCGCTCGGCATCGGCGGCGGTGATCCCGTGCTCGGCCATGAGGGCAACCAGCGAATCCAGCGCTGCCTGGATCGGCGAACCCACGCACCATTTCTTGATCGCCGCCCCCATGATCTCGAAATTTTCGCCCAGCCCGTCACTGAAGGCTTCGGGCGCGGGCGCATTCGAAAAGGCGCTGAGATAGGAATCCGACCCGCTCAAGACGCCCTCGACACCGGTCCAGCCACAATCCACAAGAAGCGCTGCGTAGGTGCCGTTGCGCGCCGCCATGCCGCCGAAATCGAAGGCCTTCTCCACATGGTCGCGATCCCGCTGCCAATAGGGCACGCCCGAGGCTTGCTGCACCGTATAGGACAGCGCCCAGGCGACTTGCCGTTCATCCAGACCGGCGAGGGATGCGGCTGCAGCGGCGGCACCGAAATTGGATGCGATGCTGTGCGTGCTGTGTCGCGGCTTGACATTGGGGTCCAGCCCGAGTGCCAGAACGGCGCGTGCACCGATGTCGTAGCCCAGGGCAATGGCTCGCAACAGCTCCGCCCCACTGCGGTCGAATAGCTCGGCCATGGCCAGGGCCGCCGGTACGATGGCACAACCCGGATGGAAGCGCCCGCCGACGTGGGAATCGTCCGTCTCGTCGGCGTGCGCCGCCATGGCATTGGCCAGGGCCGCATGTGGAGCAGCCACTTTCTGACCGCTGCCCAGAACCAGGCTCTCCGCCGGACCGCCCATCCGTCTGGCGAAGGCCTCGCCCGCGCGGCCTGCGGGCAATGTAGCGCCCGAGATTATCGCTGCCGCCGTGTCCAGCAGATGGAGCGCGGTCTTTTCAGCCACCGCCTGCGGGAGAGGACGGTTGCGCGCCAGGGCACAATATGCGGCAACGGCTTGGGTCTGGACGCATTCCATGAGCTTCTCCCTGTAGGATCCGGGCCGATTGAAAATTGTCAACGATTGACATAATTGCCGTTCAGAGGCACCTTGTCAGCAATGCTTTGATGGAATTTTCACGCAAGCTCAAAATTAATACGAACAGGGAGGACATAATGTCCCGCACAATCGGCACTATCCTTGCCGCGGCGTTCATGGCGGCGGCTGCATCCACGGCTTCGCTGGCCGCGGGCTATCCGCACGAGAACGTCACGCTCGTCACCCATTCGAAAGCAGGTGGCGGCACCGACGTGTTCCTGCGCGAAATGACCAAACATCTTGGCGCCGTGATGGGCGTCAATTTCGTGGTCGAGAATGTCCGCGGCGGCAGCGGCGCCAAGGCCATGGCTAAGCTGGCGACCTCGCCGGCCGACGGGTCGATCTTCTATGGCACCACGCCGACCTTCATCAACACATCGCTGCTGGCGGACCTGCAATATACCTACAAGGACCTGGAAGGCGTGGTAAACGTGTTCCTCGATCCGCAGATCGTCTATGTCCGCGCCGACAGCCCGCATAAGGACCTCAAGGCGCTGGTCGATGCCGCGCTGAAAGATCCGATGTCCATCCGGTTCGGCGTTACCACCCCCGGGTCGCTGGACCGCCAGGTGATGGAGAAATTCAAAGCGCTCACCGGCGTCACCTCGCCGATCGTCACCCACGACGGTGGCGGCGAACTGCTGATCAGCGTGCTCAATGGCACGGTCAGCGTCGGCATCGGCGAAATTCAGGAACTTTCCAGCCAGCTGGAAGCCGGCGAAGTACGGATCATCGCCACTTACACCAAGGACCGTCTGGATACATTCCCCGATGTAGCCACCGCGCGCGAACAGGGCATCGACTTGGTCATCAACAAGTTCCGCGGCATAGCCGGACCGAAGGGCCTGCCCGACGACATCAAGGCGGCCTGGCTGGATGCCATCAAGAAGGTTCTGGAAGTACCCGAATTCAAGGCCTGGTATACCGCCCAGAGCTTGGTGCCAACGGTAATGCCCAGTGACGAATACAACAAATTCCTGGACGAATTCGCGGCCGAACAAAAAGAGTTCTTCGTGAAATACAAGATCACCAAGGACTGATCGGACTGGAATCTCTTGGAAGGGTAAGAAGGCGATGCTGCGCCGTATTCCCAAGGATATTTGGATCGGCCTCGCTACATTGGTTCTGGCCGGCGCCTACTGGTTTGGCGCCGACCGGATACCAATCAGCCCGCTGGATGGGGCGGTCAACGCTGCCGCCATGCCCAAGGCACTTGCCTATGCGCTCGGGGCTCTCGCCCTTGTCCTGATCGTCCGCGCTCTAGCGTTCGAGCTGATTACCCGCCGGGCGGTCGCGGAAGGCAAACAGGAACCGGGCGGAGACTCTGAACTCAAGGCCACGGACGGAGAAGACACAGGCGCCCGTTACAAACGGCATCTGCGCGCCGCGGGCATGCTGGCGATCGGCATCCTGTATCTGATCATCGTTCCCTATCTGGGGTACGTGCTGAGCATCGCCCTGCTGGTGTTCACGGTGGCGGCCTTTATGCAGGCGCGGCCGGACCGGAAACTCCTCATCCTGTCGGGCAGCATTGCCATCTTCTTCTACCTGCTGTTCGTCCGTTTCCTGGATATACCGCTGCCGCCCGGATTCTGGCCTTCGCTGGTCTCGTAGCCGTGGACACCACGATCAAGGAGCGAACATGGAAGGTTTGACCCATGCCTGGCATGCGCTGACGACAACGCCGGCTATCTTCGCCGCCGTAGGAGGCGTGGTTTGGGGCATCCTCGGCGGCGCCCTGCCGGGCATATCGCCGTCAATCACCATGGCGCTGCTGCTGCCATTCACCTACGGCATGGACCCGATTCCGGCGATCGTCCTGCTTGCCTCCACTTATGTGGGGGCGGAATATGGCGGCTCGATCCCCGCAATCCTGATCCGCACACCGGGCACCAATGCCGCCGCGGCAACCTCGGTCGACGGCTACGAGATGCAGAAGCAGGGCCGCGGCGGAGAGGCGCTGGGCATTTCCCTGGTTTCAGGCGTGACCGGCGGCTTCATCGGGCTTTCCTTCCTGGTTCTGTTCACCGAGCCTCTGGCCAGCGTTGCCCTGGCGTTCAGCTTCCCCGCCTACTTCTCGCTCGGCATCCTGGGCATCAGCGTTATCGCCTCGCTATCTTCCGGTTCGCTGGTCAAGGGATTGATGGCCGGCGTAGCAGGGCTGATGATCGCCACTGTGGGAACCGACCCAATGTCAGGCGTCAGTCGCTTCACTTTCCATCAAGCGGAACTGCTTGGCGGCATCGAGTTCATTCTGGTCATGGTGGGCCTGTTCGCGGTCAGCGAACTGCTGGTCCAGTCGGGCAGGCCCGAATGGCGCAAGGCGGAGCGTAGCCAGAGCCGCATCCGGCTGCCCAAATTCAGGGCCTGGCGGCGTCTCTGGAAGGCCCAGGGCATCGGCAGCGCCATCGGCATATTCGAAGGCTGCATGCCCGGCGCCGGCGGCTCGATCGCGGCTTTCATGTCCTATAACGAGGCGCGGCGCTGGTCGCGGGAGCCCGAACAATTCGGAAAAGGCGCACCGGAAGGCATTGCCGCACCGGAGAGCGCCAACAACACCGTTGCCGGCACAGCCCTGGTTCCGGTGCTCAGCTTCGGCATTCCCGGCTCGAACTCCACGGCGATATTGCTTGGGGGATTGCTGATCCACGGACTTCAGCCCGGCCCGCTGCTGTTCGACCGCCATCCCGATTTCGTCTACGGCCTGTTCGGCGGCCTCGCCGTCGCCAACCTGTCCCTGCTGTTCATCGGCATGGCCGTGCTGACGCCGGCGATCTGGCTGGTGAACCGGCCCAAACCCTACCTGCTGGCCTGCATCTACGCGCTCGTGCTGTCGGGGATTTATTCGATCAATCACAGCCTTTTTGATCTTTACATCATGCTTGGCGCTGGCGCGGTCGGATACTTCATGCGGCTGCTCGGCTTCCCCTTCCTGCCGATGGTGCTGGGTCTGGTGCTCGGCTATCTGATCGAAGCCAATTACCGTCGCGCACTGCAGTTAACAGGCGGCGACCATATGGTCTTTATCGAGGATCCGATCTCGCTGGGCCTCCTGATCGCGGCCGCCCTGTTCGTCGTCGGCTCCGCTGCCCGCGATATCCATATGGCCAGGCGCGATGCCCGGCGTAAGGCTGAGGAGCGGCTGGCCAGCCGGGATGCCGGCCAGTGAGCGATACTCCGCCAGGCAGCGCGGTAATACATATGATTCGGCCGCACCCGGCCGGAGAAACTGTCCCCAGAGAGAAACAACTGGCCTGGCTGATCGCGGAGGTCGCCGCGCAATCGCCAGCGCCGGAACGGGACACGGGCGATATGGCCGTCAATCGCATCATCGAAAATACGGCCGTCGCCCTCGCTGCCATCAATCGCGCACCGGTCTGCGCGGCGCGGGCCCAGGCGCTCTGCTTTCCACGGCCGGGAGGCGCCAACATCCTGGGCCTGCCGGCGGACCGGCTGGTCGACTGCGGCTGGGCCGCCTGGGCCAACGCCACCGCCGTGCGCGAACTGGATTTCCACGACAGTTTCTTTTCGCGCGATTCCAGCCATCCTGGCGATACCATCGCGCCGCTGGTCGCCGTTGCCCAGCAATGCGATCTGTCGGGCGAAGACCTGCTTCGCGGTATTCTCGTTGCCTATGAGATCCAGGTAAGCCTTGTCAAAGGGATCGCGCTCAACCCCTACCGCATCGATCATGTCGCCCATCTGGGGCCGGCGGTCGCGGCCGGCATCGGCGCCATGCTGCGGCTGCCAGCGGAAATCATCTATCAGGCGATACAGCAGGCAGCCCATGTTTCGCTTGGCACGAGGCAGGCCCGCAAGGGGGCGATCTCTTCATGGAAGGCCTGTGCGCCCGGCCATGTCGGCAAGGCGGCCATAGAGGCGATCGACCGCGCCATGCGCGGCGAGACCAGCCCCTCGCCGATCTGGGAGGGCGATTACGGCATCATCGCGGTGCTCCTCGGCGGGCCGGAGCAGGTCTGCCAGGTGCCCCTGCCGGCACCGGGCGCGCCATGCCGCGCCATACTCGAAACTTACCCGAAGGAACATTCCGCCGGCTATCACGGGCAAGCGATCATCGACCTCGCCATCCGCATGCGGCCGGTGCTTACCGACCTTGACCATATCGAACGAATCGAGTTGCGCACCAAGCGGCTTACCCATGTCGTCATGGGCGCAGGATCCGGGGACCCGGAGAAATGGGATCCGGCCGCGACCCGCGAGACCCTCGACCATAGCGCCATGTTCCAGTTCGCCCGCGCCCTGGTCGATGGCGACTGGCATCATGAACGGAGCTACGATCCGGCTCGTATCGCCGACCCCGCCTTCGTGGCGTTGTGGCGCAAGGTGACGACGGTCGAGGACGACGAATGGAACCGGCGTTTCGACTCCCCTCCGCCGCTGGAAAAGGACCATGGCGCGCGCGCCGTGGTCACCTACGACGACGGCCGGACAATCGAGGATGAGCTGGCTGTGGCGAACAGCCATCCGCGCTGCGCGACACCCTGGGCCCGCCAAGACTATGAGCGCAAGCTGCGCATCCTGACCGAGGAACTCGTCGACGAAGGTGAACGCGCACGGTTTCTGGAAACCGTGCATGGCCTTGCCTCGCTGCCGGCCGGAGGTCTGCGTTCCCTTACCGTCAGCCTCAGCCCCGACCGGGTCGCCGACGGACCGCGCGGCCTGTTCGACAGGCGGTGATAGTCAGTCAAGGGTTAGCCAAGTTAATAGCCATCACTTTTGGCTTATGGATGCAGCAGCCTTCCGCGGCCGCCGCGCACCATACCAACTGTGGCCCTGGAATAGCAGGCTCTGGCTGGACTCCGAGCAAAAGGGCGGCACGGTTGTTGACCTGACAGAGCCTGAAAAAGCCAAAAAATCCTGACACGATTACACACAAATTACACACGACTGCCCCATACGCAGTACGGCCACCGATCATGAATGCACTATAACTCATTGAAATAATTGGCGGAGGGAGGGGGACTCGAACCCCCGCAACCCTATCGGGTTGACGGATTAGCAATCCGCTGCATTACCGCTCTGCCATCCCTCCGCAGGAAGCCGGCGCCGGGCAGCCGATGCGGCCCGGGCGTTGCGCCTTAACTAGCGACGGGCGGGGCTAACGTCAAGGCTTCGTGCAAAGGGAATTTGCGTCAGCGCAGCGCCGGTTCCTGCATCATTTTCACGTCCGGGCGGCGCAACAGGAAAATCAGCACTGCACCGGTCGCGAAACCGCCGACATGGGCGGTCCAGGCAACGCCCCCCGCCTGGGGTTCCGGCGCCGCCGCCGCGGCGAACATTTCGAACATCTGATAGAATATCCAGAAGCCGATCACCAGCAGCGCCGGCAGGCGAACCTTTACGAAGCCGATCAGCATGACCAGCAAGGTCACCTTGTTGTATGGATAGACCAGCATATAGGCCGCCAGCAGGCCCGAGATCGCGCCACTGGCCCCAACCATGGGCATCGGGCTGGCGGGATCCTCCAGCGCCTGGCCAAGGCCCGCCCCGATGCCGCAGAGAAGATAGAAAATCACGAACCGGGCATGCCCGCAGGCTTCCTCGAGGCTGCTGCCAAACACCCAGAGATAGATCATGTTGCCAATGATATGCGACCAGCTAGCATGCATGAACATGCTGGTGATGATGGTCAATTCCGGCGGAACGATGGCGAATCCTTCGGGGTGAAATCGAAATCCGAAAAATATCGACGGAATGAGCGAGAGGCTGAAAAAGGCCTGGTTTCCCTCGTCGGG
>JBFFGY010000073.1:0-9386 GCA_041557215.1 Alphaproteobacteria bacterium | reverse complement strand
CTCGATAATGGCCCTGCCCAGCGCCACATCGTCAGCCTGCGCCGGCAGCGCGGCAAGGACGAGCGAAATTACGATAATGGTGGTGCGTATTTTCATCCCTGCAGCATAGCACCGGAAACCTTACCGGTCGCTGAACGGGTTTCACCCCCGTCGGCGTCGGCGCGGGCGGCCGTTCTGGTCGTTGGCGGGCGCCGAGGTCTTGCGCTCGGGCAGGGTGACGGCTGAAGCGAGGTTGGTGTAGGGGGCTGTCTTGTGGGGCAGGGCCATGGCCTCGACGAAATGCTCCTGGAAGCGAGGCTCGACGGCGGTTTCCACCTTCTCGATCCTGTGGACGACCTGCTCGATCTCGGCTCTGGCGGCGGCGTTCAGAAGCGCGATGCGCGCCCCGGTGCCCGCCGCGTTGCCGGCCGATTGCACATGCTCCAGCGGGCAATCGGGGATCATGCCCAGCAGCATGGCGTATTTCGGATCGATATGGGTGCCGAAGGCGCCGGCCAGCACGATACGGTCCACCGTCTCCACGCCCATGCGGTCCATCAGCAGCCTTGCGCCGGCATACAGCGCCGCCTTGGCCAGTTGGATGGCGCGGATATCGGTCTGGGAGACGGTGATCTCCGGCTCGCCGCGATGCATGACGTAAGCCCATGTACGCCCCTGCTGAACCAGCCGGTCCGTGCGCTCGGCCAGCGACCCGTCGATGATGCCGTCGGCGGTCAGCAATCCGGTCAGGAACATTTCGCCGATGACCTCTATGATGCCGGAGCCGCAGATGCCGGTGACGCCTGTACGCTTGATCGCCTTGGCGAAACGTTCCTCGTCCGACCAGGGTTTGGCGCCGATCACGCTGAAGCGCGGCTCCAGCGTTTCGGGATCGATGCGTACGCGCTCGATGGCGCCCGGCGCGGCGCGTTGGCCGCTGCTGATCTGCGCCCCCTCGAAGGCCGGGCCGGTCGGGCTGGAACAGGCCATCAGCCGGTCCCTGTTGCCCAGTACGATTTCGGCATTGGTGCCAACATCGACGATCAGGGCCATCTCGTCACGCTGGTAGGGTGCTTCCGACAGCACCACGCCGGCGGTGTCCGCGCCGACATGGCCGGCGATACAGGGCAGGGTATAGACCCGCGCGCCGAGATTGACATTGACGATGCCCAGCGCCCGGGCCGGCAATATATGGGCGCTGTCGGTCGCCAGCGCGAAGGGCGCGCCGCCCAGCTCCACCGGATTGATGCCCAGCACCAGGTGATGCATGATCGGGTTGCCGACGATGGTGATTTCCAGGATGTCGTCGGCCGCGACGCCCGCGTCGCGCGCCGCCTCGTAGGCCAACCGGTCCAGTGTCGTGCGGATTTCCTCGGTCAGTTCCGCCTCGCCGCCGGGATGCATCATGATATAGCTGACCCGGCTCATCAGGTCCTCGCCGAAGCGGATCTGCGGGTTCATCGCGCCCACCGAGGCCACCACCTCGCCGCTATGCAGGTCGGTCAGGTGGGCCGCCACCGTGGTGGTGCCGACATCGATCGCCAGCCCGTAAATACTCTCATACAGGCCGGGCCAGATGTTGGTGATCGTACCGTCGTTGCGTACAGCGGCTGTGACCGTCCAGCCGCGCTCGCGCAAGGCGCGCTGCAGCCATTGCAGGGCCGGCAGGTCGACACGTACGACCTCGATATCCCACTGGTCGCGCAAGGCCTCCTTCAGGCGCTCCATGTCGCCGGTCGGATCGTCCATGTCGGGTTCGCGCACCTCGACGTAACAGAGGCGTACGACCGGATCGATCTCGATAGCATGCGCCTCGGCGCGCTTGCGCACCACCTGGCGGTGGACCTGGCTTTCCTCCGGCACGTCGATGACCAGGTCGCCGAGGATGCGGCTGTGGCAGCCCAGGCGACGTCCCTCGGCCAGGCCGCGTTTCTCCGCGTAATGCTCCTCCGCCGGCCCGAAGGGCGACAGATGGTCGGCGCGCGAGGAAATGCCGAACTTGGCGAAATCGCCGCTGCTGACTGTTACCTGGCAGCGCCCGCAGATGCCGCGTCCGCCGCAAACCGTATCCAGGTCCACGCCAAGCGCCCGCGCCGCCTCCAGCACGCTGGTGCCATGCGCAAAGGTCCCGCGCTTGCCGGACGGCGTAAAGACGACGGTGGCCTGGGTTTTCCCGGTCATGAAATCCTGGCGCGCTGCCTTAGGCGCGGCGGCGGCGGCCTTCGCGACGGCCTCCGCCCTCACCGGCGCCTTCCACCGCGACCGCGGGCTCGCGGTATTTCCGGATCCAGCGCAGGCAGTCCGGGTCGTGGCCCATCATCACGTCGGCGCCGCGGATGCCGGTCATTTCCTCTTCATGCAGCGGGTTCATGATCGCCGAGGTCATGCCGGCGCCGATCGCCATCGACAGGAAGGAGGCGTTCATGCCGTGCCGGTTCGGCAGGCCGAAGCTGATATTGGACGCGCCGCAGGTGGTGTTGACGCGCAGCTCGTCATGTAGACGGCGGATCAACCGGAACACGGAGGCGCCGGCCTGGTTCACCGCGCCCACCGGCATTACCAGCGGGTCGACGACGATGTCGCTGGCAGGAATGCCGTAGTCCGCGGCGCGCTCGACGATCTTCTTCGCGACCTCGTAGCGCACGTCCGGGTCCTCTGAAATACCGCTCTCGTCGTTGGAGATCGCGACCACGGCCGCGCCGTATTTCTTGATCAGCGGCAGCACGGCTTCAAGGCGCTCCTCCTCGCCGGTCACCGAATTGACCAGCGCCTTGCCCTTGTAAACCGACAGGCCGGACTCCAGCGCTGCGACGATCGAGGAATCGATCGACAGCGGCACGTCCACCAGCCCCTGCACCAGCTTGATCGTCTCCGCCAGGATGGCCGGCTCGTCTGCCAGCGGGATGCCGGCATTGACGTCCAGCATATGGGCGCCGGCCTGCACCTGGGCGACGGCGTCGGCCTCGACCCGGCTGAAGTCGCCGTTCTTCATTTCCTCCATCAGCAGCTTGCGGCCGGTGGGGTTGATCCGCTCGCCGATGACGCAGAACGGGCGGTCGAAGCCGATGACGACTTCCCTTTTGTCGGAGCTGACGACGGTGTCGGTCATATCGTGCAAACCTTGTCGAACGAGGTGAATACTGTACGGGGGCCGCATAATCGCCGGCCCCCGGATTGCGGGCAGATAATACCGCCGCCCCGGACCTGGGTTATCGCCGCGACGCGGCAATTTCCATCCAAACCGCGCCACCGCGGCGACGTCGCTGTGCTATGATCCGGATATGCGATACGGCTTGATCATCGCCTTGGCGGCAACCCTTTTGTTGTCCCGGCTGGTTGCGGCGGGGCAGGGGGAAGGGGATATCCGGTGGGTCGACCAGGCCGGCGCGTCCAGTCCCTGCATCGGGTCGTCCGTCAGCGCCGAATGCGCGGTCGAGACGGCGCTGGCCTGCCGCGTGCGGCGGGATGAAGCGCTGTGTGGGGCGGTCGGGCTCTCCCTGCCGCCTTCGGACGATCTTCCCTTCGCAGCCCGCAATCCCGACCCCTTCGATATCGTCGAACTTTCCGGCATCAAATACCTGATCCGTGACGAGGAACAGGGCGACCGCCGCCGCATCGGCGTATCGGTGCGCTTCTATGGCAAATACGGGCTGAACTGGCCGGATTCGGGCTGGCGGCGGCTGATCTATTCGGTCCGGCGGGATGGCGGCCACTGGCGGGTGGACAGGGTCTCCTGGCAGTCCTGGATCCGGATGATCGACCCGCGCAAGGCCACCAGTCAATGCATCGGGCGGCGCGACACGCCGGTCTGTGCCGTAGAAACCCACATCGCCTGCCGGGCGCGCGGCGAAGAGAAGCTCTGCGACGGCATGGATGGGCTGGAGCCGAAACATTTCCGGCCCAGGGGCGCGACCGTGCTCTACTACATCGACCGCATCCGCAAATGGGACCCGCCGGAGCTTGCCGCGCCCGGCAGCCTGCTGGTCACCGTCTGGGTCGCCGAATCCACCGACCTGCCCGCGCCCGGCGCGGAACGACCCGGCGGCGCCTACGTCGGCCAGCCCGCCTTCGTCCCGGTCAGCTATACGCTGGAGCGCCGTGACGGCGCATGGAATGTGCTCAACCGCACCGAACGGCCGTAAGCCACGCCGCCATAATTTCCGCCCCGTTTCGTGCTATCATGGCTGGCATGACCGGAAGAGTTGTCGCCTTGTCAGCGCTGTTGTTCGCGCTCTCCGCGCTTCCCGTACAGGCACAGGAAGCGGAGGGGGCTGGTCGCGGAAGCGAAACCTGCGCCGAGGTCAGCCTGGACGGCGATTTCCATCTGAAAATCCCCTGCCCGCCAGGCGCGCGCGACCTGCTGAAACAACTTCCCCGCCCCGCCGAACCGGCCCCGCGCCGCGGCATCGTCATTGATCCCGAATGGCCCCACGACCAGGCCATGATCGCCGAACATGAATGGCCACATGGCGGGGCCATGATCGCCCCGCAGGCCGACGCAGAGGAGGAAACGGTTCCGCTGTTTGGCGAATTACTGAACCAGTTCGAACCGTATCTGTCGCTCGACCCGGAAGAGGGGGCGTGGGGAGCTTTACAATCCGGGGCGGAGTTTGGTGAGACAGCCGAATAATCGACGTCCGCTACCCCTCCCGGCCCCCGTTCGCGATCAGCGCTTTCAGGCGCTCGTCGTCATATTCCTCTTCCAGCTGCCGGGCCATGGCTTGCGCCTCGCCATGCAGATCGTCGGAAACAATCACCGGGTCGGCCTTGTACCAGTCGGCGAGGTAGTCGTCGGCGTCGCGGGCGCCGCCCTTCATGGCGGCAATGTCGATGGCCTGGGCGAAGCGCGGGTCCAACTCCACCTTCACCTGGTTGCGCCGCTCGGCGCGCACGATCACCTGCGCCGGTATATCCCGCCAGTAGACGACGATCAGTTCAGCCATTTCCCGTTTCCTCGCGTTGCCCCGCCGCGCGGGCCATGAAATCCGTCAGTTCGCCATAGCCGGTAAAGCGGTATTCGTATTCCAGCCCCAGCCTGGCTGCCGCCGCCTTCGCCTTTTCCTGGAGCGCCGTATCCTCGGTCTGCGCCAGATAGACCAGCCGCCTGTAATTGCCGAAATAGATTTCCATCAGCTCGGGGTGCCGGTCCAGCCCCATGCCCTTGATGATCAGCGTGTCGAAATGGCGCGTCAGGTAGTCGGTCAGGTAGAAACTGCCGATTTCCTCTTCATGCAGCGCCTCGAAAGCTGCTTCGCCGGCATAGAAGGAATAGCAATGCGGCCCGCCGATCCGCTCGACACCTTCCTCGTCGCAGATCCGGTCCAGCAAGCCGCCCGTGCCGCAATCGGCATAGCCGACAAGGATGCGCTCGAACCGGTCACGTGACTCGGCAACTTTCTCGCGCACCGCATCGGGAATTTTTTCCGGCCGGTTATGTAGCTTGGCCGGCAGGCATTCCAGGGCCACATGGCCCCAGCCGTTTGCCTCGATGAGCGCCAGCATCTCGCGCGCGAGCGCCCCGCAGGCGATTATCAGGGTTTTGGGCGGGCTGGATGCCCCGTACATGGAGCGGCCCTTACGCCGGCGGGCGGTTGTGGCGGCGGGCGATCAGGTCCTTGGCCATTTCCACCGTCACCACCGCGTCGCGGCAATAGGCGTCGGCGCCGATGGCTTCGGCGAATTCCTCGTTCAGCGGCGCGCCGCCGACCATGACGATGTAATCGTCGCGAATACCCTTTTCCTTCAACGTGTCGATGACGACCTTCATATAGGGCATGGTGGTGGTCAGCAGGGCCGACATTCCCAGGATGTCGGGCTGATGCTCCTCAAGCGCGGCCAGGTAGTTCTCCACCGGATTGTTGATGCCGATATTGATCACCTCGAAGCCGGCACCTTCCATCATCATGGCGACCAGGTTCTTGCCGATATCGTGAATGTCGCCCTTGACCGTGCCGATCACCATCTTGCCGATCTTCGGCGCGCCGGTTTCCGCCAACAGGGGCCGCAGGACCGTCATGCCCGCCTTCATGGCGTTGGCCGACATCAACACTTCCGGCACGAACAGGATGCCGTCGCGGAAATCCACACCGACGATGCGCATGCCCTCGACCAGCGCCTGGGTCAGCACGTCGTAAGGTGTCCAGCCGCGGCCGAGAAGGATGTTCACGCCCTCGACGATCTCGTCGGCCAGGCCGTCATAGAGATCGTCGCGCATCTGCTCGACAAGCTCGTCGTCGTTCAGCGAGTTGAGATCCAGATCGTCGCCATCATCCGCCATGGCAAAACCCTCACAAAAAAATAGTGCGGACCCCTGCCGCCGCTGAATCGCGGCTGTTCGCAGTTCCGCAAAATCGGTTATCGAAGATGGGGGCGCGCGCGGCTCTCGTATTGGCGACAGGAATTATTTAGGGTACGACACGATCAAGGGGCGCGCAGGCGCAAATTGCGGAAATCGGGGGACGGTCGGATGACCCATGTCGCGATACTGGACGACTACCAGAATGTGGCCTTGAAGCTGGCGGATTGGTCCGCGCTGGCCGGGCGGGTAGAGCCGGTGAGTTTTACCAAGCCGTTCGCATCGGCGGACGAGGCCGTGAAGGCGCTGGACGGCTATCCGGTGATCGTCGCCATGCGCGAGCGCACGCCATTCCCGGCGGAGATGTTCGAGCGCCTACCGGACCTCAAGCTGCTGGTTACCACCGGCATGCGCAACGCCGCGATCGACATGGGCGCGGCGAAAGAAAACGGCGTACTGGTCTGCGGCACCGAACTGCTGCCCAACCCGGCGGCGGAACTGACCTGGGGGCTGATCCTGGCGCAGAGCCTGAACATCCCGCGCGAGGCCCAGAGCATGGCATCGGGCGGTTGGCAGGTCGGCGTCGGCCGCAGTCTCGGCGGAAAGACGCTCGGCATCATCGGCCTGGGGAAGCAGGGCCGGCAGGTCGCCTACTTCGCCAGGGCCTTCGGCATGGAACTGCTGGCCTGGAGCCGCAGCCTGACGGCCGAACAGGCCGCCGAACATGGCGCCACCCGCGTCGATTTCGACGAACTACTAAGCCGCTCCGACATCGTCACCATCCATGTGGTGCTGAACGAGGGCACGCGCGGGCTGATCGGCGCGCGGGAATTCGGCCTGATGAAGGGCAGCGCCATGCTGGTCAATAGCTCGCGCGGGCCGATCGTCGAGGAAGCGGCGTTGATCGACGCCATGCAGAACGGCCGCATCGCCGGCGCCGCGCTTGATGTCTACGACCTTGAGCCGCTGCCCGCGGATTCGCCCCTGCGTGGCCTGCGGAATACTCTGCTGACCCCGCATATCGGCTATGTGACGGCGGAAAACCTGTCCCTGATGTATAACCAGGCAGTCGAAGGCATCGCCGCCTGGCTGGACGGCGCTCCGGTCCGCGTGCTGAACGACTAGGAAGTCAGGATAGCGAAGAATTAGCGCCAGACGGCCTGTAAGCCGGGTTCTGTCCACGCCCTCACGGGCGATGGATGGCCATTCGTCTGGGACGCCCGTTGCCGGACGCCTCACGCAACCTACCCGGGCGGCGGCGCGGAAACCCGCCTGCCGGCAATCCAAAGATCCCGGCCGGCCGCCCCTATTCGGTTTTGCTCCCGGTGGGGTTTACCATGCCGTCCCCGTCGCCGGGGACGCGGTGCGCTCTTACCGCACCCTTTCACCCTTACCTGTGGGGCCGAAGCCGCACCGGCGGGTTGCTGTCTGTGGCACTTTCCCTGGGGTCGCCCCCGCCGGCCGTTAACCGGCACCGTGCTTCCATGGAGCCCGGACTTTCCTCCCCCCGCCGGGTTTCCCCATGGCGAAAGGCGGCCATCCGGCCATCTGGCGCAAGGGATATATAGTGATTCCGGCGCGCGGACTCAATCGCTGACGTCAGACGACTCAGTCTGCGATTTCCAGCAGCCCGGCCAGGATGTCCGCGGTTTCCTCGTCCGGCACGCCATCGATGCGCGACGGGCGGAAATGGCGCTGGAAGGCGGCGATGGAGCCTTCCTCATGGACGTTGTAGCCGCATGTTTCCATCATCATCGACACGTCTTCCGGATCGCCGCCGGAAGCAGGCGTGGGCCACAGCCCGATGCCGGCCAGCGCCAGCCGTTTCCAGTCGAACAGTTCACCCGGATCCTGTTTCCGCGACGGCGCGATGTCGGAATGGCCGACCACATTCCGCTTCGGGATCGGATGCCGGCGCATAATTGCCGAGGCCAGCAGGATAAGGGCCGTCATCTGAATCTCGGGGAAGGGAACGTAACCGAACTCATGGCCCGGATTGACCAGTTCGATTCCGATCGAGCGCGGGTTCACGTTCTGGGTCCCGCGCCACCAGGATGTCCCGGCATGCCAGGCGCATTTATCCTCCGGCACCAGCCGGGTAATGATGCCAGCCTGGTCGATGCAATAATGGGCGCTGACCTTGGCGCTGGGGTCGCACATCCGCTCCAGTGCTTCCTCCGCCGTCCGCATACCGGTGTAATGCATGACCAGAATGTCGACGGAGCCGCTGTCCGGCCGGGGTTCGCAGTTGGGTGAGAGACGTTCCAGCATGTCGCAATGATCCACCATCGCGCGCGCTGCGGCAAGCATTATCGCGGTTCGATGTCCGGCGCGTCCGCTTGGGTGTCGGGTACGGGGTCGGCCAGATGCGGCCGGCGAAGGATGATGATGGCAACGCCCGCTATGGTGATCAGGCCGCCCGCGATAATCCGCGGCGTCAGGGATTCGCCCAGGAAGGCCACGGCGCAGGCAACGCCGAAGAAGGGCACCAGCAGCGTATAGGGCACGGCGGCGCTGACACTGTGCTTGGCCAACAGGCGGTACCAGATGCCGTAGCTGATTGCGACCACGGCCACCGCCTGGTAGGCGACCGCGCCCCAGCCGCGCCAGGTGGAGGTCTGCATGGCCTCAAACTGGCCGTCTTCCAGCAGGAAGGAGATCAGGAACAGTTGCGGCGCGGCCATCACCGACATCCAGGCCAGCAGCGCCATCTCGTCGATGCCGCCCATCTTTTTTACCTGGACGTTGCCGACCGCCCATACGAATGCTGCGCCGATGACCAGCCCCAGCGCCCACAAGGTGCCCTCGAAGCGCGGTTCCCCCGCGATCAGCATCACACCGCCGAAGGCCACCGCCATGCCCGCCGTCCGGCGCCAACCCGGCGGGTCGGCCAGCAGCACTGTGGCCAGCAGTGCGGAAAAGGGAACCTGAAGTTGGACCGCGATTGCCGCGGTCGAGGCATCGACGGTCTTCAGGCCAGTGAACATCATGGAAAAATGCGCCGCGCCAAGTGTCACCGACAGGGCCGTCAGATTCTTACCCGACTGGTCGTAGCCACCCGTTAACATCACGTCACCGCCATCAACTGCCGGCACCTGAAGCGCTCGGCCGT
>JBFFGY010000072.1:0-9405 GCA_041557215.1 Alphaproteobacteria bacterium | reverse complement strand
CCGTTTCAGCCCGTCCGCGACGTGGAAAGCCTCTACGAGAACCTGGACGAGCGCGTCATGGCCGGCTTCGGCGGGGTCGCGGAATACGGCATTACGGTCCGCTGGGACAAGAACTTCCTCAAACTTATTAGACTCTTACTGGAAAGGCGCTCGCAGTTCGCGCTGCTCGGCGGGGTCCGTTTCGGCGGTACGATCACGCTGGAGGATGCCTGGGAGATGGGCTTCGACCATGTCGCGCTCTGCGCCGGCGCCGGCAAGCCCACGGTGATCGACATGCCGAACAACCTGGCGCGCGGCGTGCGCACCGCCTCCGACTTCCTGATGGCGCTGCAACTCACCGGCGCGGCCCGCAAGGACAGCATCGCCAACATGCAGCTGCGCCTGCCGGCCGTGGTGATCGGCGGCGGCCTGACCGCCATCGACACGGCCACGGAAGCGTTGGCCTACTACCCGCGCCAGGTGGAGAAGTTCCTCATGCGCTACGAGGCGCTGGTGGCGGATGCGGGCGAGGATGCGGTCCACGCGCCCTGGGACGCGGAAGAGGCTGAAATCGCAGACGAATTCCTCACCCACGCCCGCGCGATCCGCACCGAGCGGGAGGCCGCGGAGCGCGAAGGGCGCGCGCCGGACATCCTGCCGCTGCTGCGCGAATGGGGCGGCGTCACCATCGCCTACCGCAAGCGGCTGGTCGACAGCCCGGCCTACACGCTGAACCACGAAGAGGTCGAGAAGGCGCTGGAGGAAGGGATATTCTTCGGCGAATGCCTGTCGCCGTCGGCGGTGGAGGTAGACGAGCGCGGCCATGCAAGCGCCCTCAAGCTAGCCCGCCAGACTTTGAATGAGGACGGCAAATGGCAGGGCGGGAATGAGGTCATACTCCCCGCCCGCAGCATCTTCATGGCCGCCGGCACGCAGCCAAACACGGTTCTGGCACGCGAGGATTCTACCCATTTCCACCTCGACGGCCACTATTTCCAGGCCGTCGACGAGGCCGGCCGGCCGGTAACACCCGAGAAGTCAGCCGCCAAGCCGGAGGATGTCCGCGTCCTGATGTCGAAGGCGCCGGACGGCCGCTTTGTCAGCTTCTTCGGCGACCTGCATCCCAGCTGGTTCGGCAATGTGGTCAAGGCCATGGGCAGCGCCAAGCAGGGCTATCCGGCGGTCAGCCGCGTGCTGGAACAGGTGGAGCCGGCGCGCCGCGCCGACGAAGCCTCCTTCCTGGCCACGCTGAACGCCGAACTGCGCCCGGTCGTCGAGCGGGTCGAGCGGCTGACGCCGACCATCGTCGAGGTGGTATTGCGCGCGCCCCAGGCGGCCCGGAAATTCCAGCCCGGTCAGTTCTATCGCCTGCAGAATTTCGAAGCCTGCGCCGCCAGGGCGGACGGCACGACGTTGACCATGGAAGGGCTGGCGCTGACCGGGGCCTGGGTCGATCGGCAGGCCGGGCTGATCTCGGTGATCGTGCTGGAAATGGGCGGATCGAGCAGCCTCTGCCGTTACCTGAAGCCCGGCGAACCGGTGGTGCTGATGGGCCCGACGGGCACACCGACGGAAATCCCGTCGGGGGAAACGGTGCTGCTGGCCGGCGGCGGGCTGGGCAATGCGGTGCTGTTCTCGATCGGCCAGGCGCTGCGCGCAGCCGGCAGCAAGGTGCTCTATTTCGCCGGCTACAAGCAGATGAGCGACCGCTACAAGATCGAGGAAATCGAGGCCGCCGCCGACGCCATTATCTGGTGCAGCGACGAGGGGCCGGGGTTCGAGGCGACGCGGCCGCAGGACCGCAGCCTGGTCGGCAATATCGTCGAGGCGATGCGCGCCTATGCGTCGGGTGAAATGGGCGACCAGGCCGTACCCTTCGCCGAAATCGACCGGATCGTCGCCATCGGGTCCGACCGCATGATGGCGGCGGTGGCGGC
The DNA here is from genome assembly GCA_041557215.1 of Alphaproteobacteria bacterium. Taxonomy (GTDB): domain Bacteria; phylum Pseudomonadota; class Alphaproteobacteria; order UBA8366; family JADFVY01; genus JADFVY01. The sequence continues at coordinate 7,489 of JBFFGY010000072.1, read as the reverse complement.
GGCGCGGCACGAAGTGCTGAAGCCCTTCCTGAAGGAACATCACTTCGCCATCGGCTCGATCAACTCGCCGATGCAATGCATGATGAAGGAAATCTGCGCCCAGTGCCTGCAACCGCATATTCACCCGGAAACCGGGGAACGCTCCTACGTCTTTTCCTGTTTCAACCAGGACCAGCCGCTCGATGAAGTGGACTGGTCCGGCCTGAACCAGCGGCTGCGGCAGAATTCGGTTCAGGAAAAGCTGAAGGCGCAGTGGATTTCCCGCTGCGCCCGGTCGCTGGAAGGAGGGGTTTAGGCGGTCAGCGCGCCTCGGCCCGCTGACCCTCAGTAGGGATTTCCGCGTTTTCCGCGCGCGCCAGATAGATTCGCAGCCCCCCGTAATCGCTGTTGGCCGACGCCATCACCGGCACAGACGGCAATCCTTCCGCCGGCGTCGCGAAATAAAGGGTCAGCACCATGGTATCGCCGCTCGGCGATCCACGGTCGCGGGGATTGCCCCGGACTTCCTCGTCATCGAACCCGTCGATTGCCTTGAGGATCAGGTCGCAACGCTCGGCCACGCCGCCATACATCATATAGCTGCTGGCCTCCAGGCGGCGCGGGTCGCCCTTCCGGGCCGTCGCATCGTAACGCAGCTTTCCGTCGAAAACCTGGAACTTGCCCGTGCATGTCTGCCCCGCCGCCATCTGGTCGATGATGGCGGTCACGGCGCTCATCGGGTCGATGGTGCCGCGGCGGTTTTCCTCCTCCGCGAACTTGGCCTCGTCGCCCTCGCGCAGGCGGGCTACCAGCGGCACCCCGTCGTCGCGATACTCGATCTGCATGATCTTGGCCGGCTTGCTGCCACGGAACATGTCGCGGCGGTGCCGCAGCGGACGCAAGATCCCGTCCTCCTCGACCACGCCTTCGGTCACCGCCTTGCTGCGCCAGTCGAGAACCCAACCCAGCAGGCCGCGCCCTTCGGCATTGGTCACCATCCGGTAGGCCCTTTCATTGCGCGCCAGTTCAACCTCGGCGCTCATCAGATGCAGCCCGCCGAGATAGCCTTCGTAGCCGAGCGAAACGCCCTCGGCGGACGCCGCCGGCCGCGGTCCGGCAATCGCCAGAAGAATAACGAAAAACGCCATGACCAGGCCCGTCAGCACGACCTGCCTGGCTTTCCTGGCGGGATTTTCCGCCGCCAACGCCGTCACAACATTTCGCCGCCGCCTGTTTCTCATATCACCCTTTCCCCGAACAATTGGAGATGCTCGTTCAAAAGCTGAATTTCCACGATAAAGATAAGACGACCGGCCCGTACAGGCCAGTCACGTTCTGTTTCAGTTGGTGTCGAATGGTTAACGGCGCAAGAAGCCGCATGCCTGCGCTTGACAGCATGCCGGGCGCGGCTTAAATCTGCGCCCAATTCCGGTTAGACCGGGCGCGTTGCTCAGCGGGAGAGCACCGTCTTCACACGGCGGGGGTCACTGGTTCAATCCCAGTCGCGCCCACCATCGAAACCCCAAGGGAAACCTTGGGGTTTCGCCGTTTTCAGACGGGCATCCGTGCTACCGGCCGGCCAATTCGTAGATGGCGTTGGCCGCCGTGCCGGTCACCTTGTGACGCGGATAATGCAAGGCTCCGGACAGGGTGGTCTTTCCGTCCGCCTTGCTGGCGGCTTCGTCTTGCGTCAGTCCGGCGTCCTTCAGCGCCTGCTCGTATTCGGCCTGTGCCTTGGCCCGGGCGCGGAACAGGGCCATCTGGACCCGGCTGTAGGCATTGACCGCGCTGTCACCGGTGGTTTCGATGGGCAGGAATTCGACTTCCGGGAAGCGGTCGGCCACCAGCGACTGGACCCCGTCGGACACGCCGGAGGACGGCATGCAGCCGAAAGGCTTCACGCTGATTACCAGATGATCCTTCTTTTTCCTGGCGGTCTGAATCACCTTGCCGACTTCCATATGGCCTTCGCCCCCGCGAAGCTGGTTCGGATAATATTCGTGGGCCAGCTTGGCGATCTCGTTCATGTCGGGCAGATGGTAGTCCTTCAAGCCCGCGGCACGCGCAAAGGCATGGAAGACAAGTTTCAGCGCCCTGTAACCCAATGCCGCATACAGAATGCCGCGGCGCGGGGCAACGCCTTCATAGCGATCCACCTCGCCGGTACGGCGGCGCAGGATCGTGCTCTCGCGAATGTCGTAGGAAATGCACCAGATAACGTATAGCGCCCAGGCGGTGATGATCTGGATATCGCACTCGGCGCCTTCCTCCTCCAGGAAGCGCTGCAAGCGGTAATTTCCGTCGCCTTCCGTCGTCATGGCCCAGAACTCGCCGATGATGGCGACCTTGGGCTTCGGCTGTAGACGGTCGACCTTCACCCCGGCGAAGACCCGTCGTACTTTCCGCATGGCGCGCAGGATGCTTTTACCGTTCAGGAACGCGTCGCGCACAATCGTGATAGCTTCCTGCATCGCCGCATCGGTAGCGCCCTTTTCGACCTCATACGGCCGGGTGCGATAGCCGAGCAAATTGATGATATCGCCCGCCATTAGCGACTTCAGGAGATTCACGTAGAATTTCAAATTCGTATCGACCGCCGCCGCGGCATTGCCGCCCAAATCGTCCTGTGGCCCGTTCTGGCTGAGCGCCATGACGCGAAAACCGCGGAAGCCGGAATCCCGCAGCGCCTTACGATATTCGGTTACGTAAGTCCCGAAGCGGCAGGGGCCGCAGGCGCCAAAGGTAACGAACATGTTGTTCCGGACGATGTCGTCTATGGAAATTCCCTGCTTGTCCCGCAGGTCCGTCAGATAACCGACCAGATTCCCGACGGTGAAATAGGTCGGGTTGCACTGTCCGCGGTTGCCGAATTCCTTTCCCTTCTGCAGGGCGGCCACGTCCGGATATGGCAGCGCCATGGCGTTATATCCAAGCGATTGGAGCGCCGCCTCCAGAATGGAATCATGGGCCGCGGTCAGACCACCGAACAGAAGCCGGGTGTTTCCCCGCTCATCCGCCGAGAAGGCTTGCGGGTTTTCGTCATTCCAGTGAGCCTTGTCGGGCTCGATGCCGAGCCGCCGGCGTTCCTCGAGCTCGAATTCCCTCAGTTCGTCCTCTATCCGGGCCAACAGAGAGTTTGTCGCCCCGCCCACCCCGCCATTGCAGGCGCCGACGGCCTCCCCGGTCTCGCAACCGCAGCCGCCCAATGCGGCGTCGCGATGCTTGCCGGGATCCAGGGATGGGTTTTCCTCATTGCGAGCCCGCCGATCGGCAGGTTTGGAAGTCTCATGCAACATGGCGTTCGTCCTCCGTCTTCTCCTGTTCCGCCTCCTTCCCGTTGACATAGGCTTCGAAAGCAGCAGCCAGCCCTTCGGCCGCATGCCCGCCCGTCTCGATTATATGCTGTTCCAGTTCGGCCCGGTATTTCTCGACCAGTTCGACGCGGCGGGCCGCGATCGCCTTTTCCAGATCGCTGCGCTTGGCCAGCTTGTCGGAAAGCTCGTCCTTGTAGAGTTCCAGCGCAAAGGCATAGGTCTTGACCCGGATCCCGATCGACCCGCCCGGCTTGTTGGCATCCAGGTCGTGGAGCGCGAGATAGGGCGTCCTCGTCGCCGAGATGATGCTGTCGATCAGCCCGTAGGTCGGCGCGTCATGGCCGCATTTGAAGCTGGACAGATCGACCACGCCGACATTGGGATGCCGCGCGGCAAATTTCGCCGCCCAGACCTTCTGGACGCTGTTGACGGAGTAGTTTTCCGGCCAGACGTCGCGAACATCGAATACGTCTTCGATCAGCCCTGCCTTCAGATCATCGGCGAAGAACCGTTCCAGCCACGCCGGGTCCTTCGGAATCGAGCGAATCGAGATTACCGGATAGCCAAGTGCCTGGAATTCCTCAAAAATCTTATGATTGAGACCCGGGTCGTTGTGATATGGCCGCCCCAGCATCAGCAGCACGATACCGTTGGTCCGCTCAGCCTCGGTCAATAATTCGAGGCCGCGGCGCTGCAGGTCGTCGTCACAGAGATTCAGCGCCCTCCATGCCTGTTCGCAGGCCCATTCGTTTTCGGCCTCGGTAATACCCAGCGGCCGCCCCCAGGTTTCGAACAATTGCCGGCGCAGCAGATGGGGCAGCAGGAAATTCAGCGGATCGCCGACAAAGCCTATGCCGTTTTCCGCGAAATAATCCTTCTCCTTGGTGAAGGACGCATAAACCACCTGCGGCGTTCCCGCGACGATGGGGCAAGTCGCGTTACCCATCGTGTTGGTTACGAAGGACGGCATGTCCGTAATGCTGGGGAACCAGATACAATCGATCTGTTTCCGCTTGTTCTTCTTCATGATCAGGTCATGAAGATGGGCCTGCGCCACCTTGGATGGGAAGCAGGGATCGATCGAGCCATACTTGCCGCCTTCGGCCCAGAGTTCCTCGGAGGTCTCGTCGGAAAACACGACATTGCGCCGTCCAATGCCCAGCGACTCGAGATAGGTGCGCAGAAACGGCGCGAGTACATATGTATTCAGCACGCGCGGGATGCCGACCCGGATATTTTCGCGAGCGGCGATCTTGTCCGCCGCGCTGCGTCGGAACGGGCGCGCTACCATTTGCTTGCGCACCTTGCCCCAGCCGAACCAGCGGTGAACTGATTCCTGGCGCTCGATCGCGGCGCCATCCTCGGGCATCGGTTCCGGATCGTAAAAATGCCGGAACGCCAGTTCGGCCTCGTAATCCACAAGATCCGGGTATATTTCCTTTAGCTTCTTGCGCTGGCGATTGAGCTCCTGCACAGCCTCCTTGGACTCAACGGTTCCCTTCTCGCAGGAGAAGCCTGCGATATAGCGCGCGGTCTGGCCCTCCGGCGTTTCCGTATCGATGAAGGTGCGCGGGCAGTTGTTGGCGCAGAAGGTGCAACGCGTTTCCTCGTCGGTGCGGGTCGTGTATTTCAACCCGATTGCCGAATCGAGGCCCACGAACACCGAATGGCCGCGCCTTTCGACCAAACGTTTGGCCTCCAGGGCCGCACCGATCGCGCCAGCCTCGCCCGTATGGGGATGGATGCTGATGACCGCGCCGGGCACGCGCTCCCTGATATAGTCGACCTGCGATTTGACGGCCGCCAGATTATGCTGGGTGCCGCCCTGTAGCACATATTTCGTGCCCAGTTCCGCCATGCGCGGTATCTGCACGACATATTGCCAGACATTCTTGGGCAGCACGCGGGCAAGGCCGGCAAACAGTTCTTCCCTGTTATAGCCTTCCTTCTGGAAATTTACCCTGTCCGCATCAAGGAAGACGGCGCAGCCATAGCTGAAGTTCGGAGAGATTTCCGCCTTGAAGGCATTATCGGCGAAATCGCGGATATCGACATTGAACTGTCCCGCCATGGACTGCAGCAGCATGCCGTTGCCGGCCGAGCACTGGTTGGACAGGCGGAAGCTCTTGATTACGCCGTTCTGCATGAACAGCACCTTGATGTCCTGCCCGCCGATATCGCAGATGACGTCAATATCCTCGCCGCAATATTTCTGCGCGCTGAGCATATGAGCCACGGTTTCCACCACGGCGGCATCGGCATTCAGCGCGGTATTCAGGACATCGGTGGCGTAACCGGTGACGCCAAACCCGAGCAGTTCCAGCCGCGCCCCCTGATCCGTCACGAATCGTTTCAGATCCGCCATGATATCCTTGGCGTCCTGGACCGGGTTGCCCTTGGACAGCAGGTAGCCTTTCGCCAGGATTTCCCCGTCCTCGTCGATCAGGACCGCCTTGGAACTGGTGGAACCGCCGTCAAAACCGATATAGCCCCGCACCGTCTGGCCCGGTTCGAAGGCCGCCGGCACGAATTCGGGAATCATATATTCCCTCTTGAAGGTTTCGAAATCCTCATCCTCGGCAACCAGTGCCGGGCCTGAATGCGCGCCCAGTTTGGCCTTGCGCCCGTTACGGATGAATTCCTGTAACTCGTCCAGCCCCTTGTAGACGCCGGCATCCTCACCCTCCTGCATGCCGAAAAGGGCCGCGCCCAGGGCGGCATAGAACTGGGAGTTTTCAGGGACGTAAACCAGCTCCTCCATCGGAACATCGGATGGCTGGTAACCGCGTTCTTCCCAGATTTCACCGATCCGCAACCTCCAGCAATCCTGCAGGAAGGGAAGGAAGGTGTTCGGGCCGCCCAGCAGCAGCACGCGCTCGCGCAGCGTGTTGCCGCGGGTCAGCACGGTCAGGTTCTGCATGACGATGGCGTCGGCCAGCGAGTTCATCACCTCATCCGACGGCACACCCGCCTTGATCAGATTGACGATGTCGGTTTCCGCAAACACGCCGCAGCGGGCAGCCACCTTGTGCAGCCGCTGCGGATCGTACTCCAACCCGGCCATGGCCGATTCCGGCATTCCGACCTTGATCATGCATTTGTCGATGGTTGCACCCGTGCCTGAGGCGCATTTGTCGTTCATCGACGTCACGATCCGGCGCTGACCCGACTCTGGCGAATCGGAGAACAGGATGATCTTGGCGTCCTGTCCGCCAAGCTCCACGACGCTGTAGACGTCCGGGTGGCGTTGCTCGACCGCGATCGCGACCGCATTGACCTCCTGGACGAATCGCGCACCGATATGCGGCGCTAGCGGCCCGGCGCCCGACCCGGCAATGAAGGCGCGAAAATCCCTGGGCGCCATTTCCGGAAACGCAGCCTCGATTTCCCCGAGCATTTCCGCCGTCACTTCCGGCTGGTGCGTTTCATGCCGCTGATAGCGACTCCACAAAATATCGAGTGTGGACGGATCCAGGACGACGCACTTCACGGTGGTCGATCCGACATCGATTCCTATAAAGAGTGTCTCTTTCACGGTCTCTCCGGCGCCTCCCAGGGATAATGGACAACCAAGCTTTACGCTGCGTTATTTCGTCCAGATACCGCTTAACCCGCCCGCCCGGAAATCCAAACCGCAATGAAATTCCATAAACAGGGCAGACACCCCCATGATCCCGGCAAAGCATGAAAAATGCAACCGGTGATGCGCCATTTCGTCAAAGTTTCATATCAACTTCATGAATCTCCACAGAGGCCCCTCAATATGTGAGTATGCCAAATACCCGTATACGCTGATAATAGCGCACTGTTTTGCACAGGGATCGGCCCTTCCGTTCGGTAAGAACTACACCGCATCATCGCGATACGAAGTATACTGACAAATCTACGGGTTTTCTTCCGCGAAAAGCTAGCTATTATTGCCGGCAGGACGGGCTGACATGTCGTTAAGCAAGTCCGTATCGGCATATGCTCAATCCTAAAGACCAAATCAAAACTTGCAGGGAACACAGCAATGAAATTTACAAAAGCAATCGTCGCGGCCGCGGCGTTGTCCTTTATCGGGGTGGCGGCGCAGGCGCAGACGCTCGAGGCCGTCAAGTCGAGGGGACATCTTCTGTGCGGCGTCAGCCAGGGTCTGCCCGGCTTCTCGAATCCTGACGACAAGGGTGTCTGGACCGGCATTGACGTAGACGTCT
>JBFFGY010000071.1:0-9481 GCA_041557215.1 Alphaproteobacteria bacterium | reverse complement strand
GCCTCGAACAGGCACATGCAGCGGCCGTCTCCGGGCGCGAATGTGGTGCGGATATATCTGATTTCGGTGCCGGCGGTCTTCATTTCGGCCGCCTTGCCGATGGCGGCCCGCTGTGCGCCGCCAAGATCGTCCATACTGATTCCCTTGAGACTGCGTTCGACCATGTAAGTACCCATGTTCCGATCTCCTGCCTGGTTGCGATGGCTTCCATGGAAACGCGGGATGCGCGGCAAGGGAACGACCGTTTCGTTATAGAATCATAACCCAAGGTTATCGTGAAAGGATGTAAACTAAGTAGAATGGCGGGATCACGGGGAGGAATCGGGCGATGGAGATGTCCCAGATCAGATATGTCCTGGCGGCGGCAAAATCGCTGAATTTCACGAAGGCGGCGGCGGACTGCAACGTCTCGCAGCCGGCGCTGACCAAGGCGGTAAAGGCGCTGGAGGTCGAGCTGGGCACGCCGCTGTTCCATCGCGAGGGACGGCGCGTGCTGCTGAGCGATTTCGGCCGGACCATGCTGCCGCATCTGCAGCAGATCCTCGAGGAGGCGCAACTGGCCAGGACGCTGGCAGATAACTTCAGGCTGCTCAACCAGGTGCCGGTCAGGATCGGGGTGATGTCGACGGTCGGCCATGTGCGGCTGTCGCGCTTCCTGGGCCGGTTCCAGCAGGAGCATGAGGGCGTGGAGGTGGCGGTGACGGAAACCGGCGTGGCCGGGCTGAAGGCGGCGCTGGAGGAGGGCGAAATCGACATCGCCGTGATGAATAGCCTGGGCAATCTGGCGGAGGCGTTTCATGTGCATGACCTCTACGAGGAACGCTATGTAGTGATCTTCCCGCCCGACCACCGGCTGGCCGGGATGGACGCGATCAGGCTGGGCGACCTGTCGGGCGAACCCTATGTCGACCGGCTGGCCTGCGAGATGCGCGAGGCGGTCACCGAGCTCTGCAGGGACAGGCAGGTGGAGCTTTATGCGCGGTTCCGTTCGGAACGGGAGGACTGGGTGCAGGCGATGGAGCTGGCGCGCATCGGTTTCGCCTTCATGCCGGAATATTCGGTAACGCTTCCCGGCCTGTTGCAGCGGCCGCTGGTCGAGCCCTCGGTGAGCCGGACCATTTCGCTGGTCACCGTGCCGGGACGCCCCTTCAGCCCGGCGGTGGCGGCGATGGTGCGCGCGGCGCGAAGTTTTGCCTGGCCGGGGTGATTTATCCTCCGCCATGCCAGCGCGACGATGCACGGCTGGACCGGTTTGGGGGCAGGGCTTGGAGTCCTGGCCGATGACCAAACTCCTGCAATTGTGGCGCGGCGAGCTATCGCTTTTCGACGCCTTCTGGAACCGGGCGGTGATCGGCGGGCTGGCCGTCAATGCGGCGACCAGCGAGGCGGGTTTGTTGCGGGCGGTGGCCGGTGACGCGCCGGGTTCCATATGGCCGGAAATGGCTCTATTCTCTGGGCCGCAATGGACACACTTGTATCGACCGATTGGCTGAGCCGGCATCTGGACGAGCCGGATCTGGTGGTGCTCGACTGCACCGTCCGCACGGTGGAGGAAGAGGGGGGCGGCTTCCACAATGTGAGCGGCCGGGCCGACTATGAGCGCGGCCATATTCCCACCGCCGGATTCGCCGACCTCAAGGGCGACCTCTGCGACGCAGGCAGCGAAATCGAGTTCGCCGTACCGACGCCGGAGCAGTTCTGTTCCGCCATGGGCGCGTTGGGTGTGGGGGACGAATCCCGGGTGGTGCTTTACGACGGGTACCTGTCGGCCTGGGCCGCCCGCGTCTGGTGGATGCTTCGCTGGGTCGGATTCGACCGGGCGGCGATTCTGGACGGCGGGCTGAAGGCCTGGGAGGCCGAAGGACGGCCGCTATCGACCGAGCCGGCCAAACGGTCCGCGAGACGGCTCACACCCGCGCCCCGGCCCGAACTGATCGCCGGGCGGGACGAGGTTCTGGCCGCCATCGATGACGATGCGGTCAGCCTGATCGACACGTTGCCCCCGGCCTTTTACCGGGGCAGGCTGACGCTTTATGCCCGGCCCGGCCATATCCCCGGAGCGTCGAACCTCTGCGCCCTCGACCTGCTGGACGGGACCGGCCGCTATCGCCCGCAGGACGAGCTGGCAGCCATGCATGGTGGGGACCGCAGCGCCCGGACCATCACCTATTGCGGCGGCGGGATCATGGCATCCTCCAACGCATTCGTCATGACGCGCCTCGGCTTTACGGACGTCGCGGTCTACACCGCCTCGCTCCAGGAATGGGCCGCCGACCCGGCCAACCCGATGGAGGTGGAGGCAACTTGAGGCCGGGTTTTCCGGATGGCCTGTTTGTGGCGCAGGCGCATCTGTGGACAGGGCCGCCGGCTGCGCCCTGATTTGGGATCAATGACCAAACTCGTGCATCTGTGGCGCGGCGAGCTTTCGCTTTTCGACGCCTTCTGGAACTGGGCCGTGACCGGCGGCGTGGCCGTCAATGCGGTGACCAGCGCGCTGTTCCTGGCGCTGGCGATGCAGGGGTGGATGCTGGCCGCTTTCCTTGCCGGCTATGGGCTGTCCGTGCCCTACAATATCGTCGCCTCGGTGGGCGTCTGGCGCGCCGCCGGCCGCTATCCCGGCGACCGCCGCTGGGCCGACCTCGCCCGCGCCGTGACGGTCGCGGGGATGGTGTTGTTGAGTTTTACGTAAGGATGGAGCTAGGCAAGCGGCGAGCATTCAGCCCGATACTCACCACAAGCGAATATGGGGCTTTGGGGCCGGGAACGCCAATAATTCAATAATACAGGCCTTACCCCGATACACTCCCCGACTTGTCGCTTCCTCGTGGAGTGGGGCCTGACTTTCTTCGGGCCAGCACCCGCCGCAGCCCGTCCTCATCCGACGGCACTAGGACCAGAAAAGGCGGTTGATTCGAGAGTTAAGTGTACTGTCCCCGGAACTCTGTCCCCGGAACTCCCGAAACTCCCAATTATTAAAGACACTGCCAGGCCAAATGCCCCGCATCCTCAGTTTTGTGGAAATAGCCGATGCCACCATCCCCCCATTGCCAATTTGCCTTGGGTTCAGAATCAATCTGAAACACAAAATCTTTCACCCCGGCACCGTGCTGGATTTCTGATGGGAACCCACCAATTTTCGTTCCACCATATGTCTTGTATGCTTCGTGGAAGGTATTGGTGTCATCGTCTCTCTGAGGCCAGTCTACAATCTCCGACAGGTCTTCCCAGCCGGGAGCATCACCCTCTATTAAGTTCCAGCGAATGGGAAAGGATTTGACGATATCGGCTTCACTTGAAAGCGCTAACGGCTCTAGGCCATTCAATGAGGCATACTCACGAATCATCCAGCCGTCAACGTGAGGTTGATCAAATGGTAAATCTTCTCTGTTCATAAACAACACGAAAAGGGCGGTATTCACGAATGCCTCAGTTACAAAAGGAAGTTCATCGATACGGACCTGCAACAGAGGGAACATGTCCTTGCCGTTGTAGATTGGCAACGTCTCGCCGGGAAGGCCAACGCCTGGTCCGCCAAACCAAGAAGTAAGATATGTGTCCGGCGGCCGAAAGCCACCAACTTCCGCCACGGCGGCCTTGCGCAACAAACTATCGAGTTGCTGCCTCGCTTGGTTAACTTGCTCTGCAATACCCATTGCCTCACTTGTTGCAATCAAAGGGATGTGCAGAAATTATCAGGCCGTATGGTATTGGTCGAGTCAGCTTAGGGCTATTCTCAGGCTCGATCACCATGAGTGGACAATGATCGGTTAAGGCCGCCAATCAGACAGCAAGACCAGCCCCGTTTCTCAAGAACCTCGTACCTGACCCAGGTCGGAGTCCGCCGGGAACATCCCGCGCTCCATGAACGTCGCCCGCGCTCCGCTTTCGCGGCGGGCGGGGCGGCAGGGTTCTTTCATCAATTCCAGACCAACAAGAAGAGCAACATCATGGCCCAACGCCGCGAGCTGAGCGCGCGCGAGCGGATTTTCGTTCGCGAGTATCGGGTGGATTTGAATGCCCGGCAGGCGGCGATCCGGGCGGGTTATTCGCGCCGGTCGGCGTCACGCAATACGCATAAGGTGCTCTACCGGCCGCGGGTGGCGGCGGTGGCGCTGCTGGCCCTGCTCTATGGCCGCCGGTCGCACCGGCTTGGCAAGGCACAGGGCCGCGAGGCGTTGTTGGAGCGGTCTCTGGAGGCTGCGCGAGAAGCGGGAGCGATGGATGAGGACGTGGTCGGTTTGCCTGATGCTGTTCTTTACGACGAGTTGCGCCGGACAGGCCGCCAATGAGTGTGCCTGGGCACGGAGGATAATCGTGAACGGGGAGGATCAGATTTCCCGCCGCACCGCCGAACAGATCGTGGCGCATAACCGCAAGGTCGATGCTTTCTGTCGCTGATCAGGCGCCGGTCTATTTCTGGGAAGAAGCCAGGAAGGCATGCAGGCGGGCATCGCGGGTGCGGAAATGCTCGGTGAACCACGCGTTCAGGCGTTCGCCGAGGGTCCGGGTGACGTCGCCGGTCGGGTCTTGTTCGAGTTCGTCCATCATGTCGCGGATCTGGTCCAGCAAATCCTCGTGGTCTTCCTTGTGCTCGTCGAATCCGTCATAGGCCATCTCGAGCATTTCCTTTTCCTCGAGCGCGAAATGAGCGGATATGAGGGCGTGGATCTCTCCGAGGAAGTCCGCGATGGTATCGATATCGGCATTTTCGGCCAGCTTGCCATGCAGCTTGTTGATCATCTCGATCATCCCGCGATGCTCGTGATCGACCGATTGGATGCCGATCTTGAACTCGTCTTTCCATTGAATCAGGGACATGGTCAGCCTTCCGACAGGGTCTCGATAACAGGGCCGCGCAGGATGAAACCACCGGTCTCCGCCCGGAAATCGACGACGAAGATCTTGCCTCGCTCGAGCCTTATCCTTGCGGCCGCCACATAATCATAACCTTCCGTACGGGCGGAATCGACCATGCGGACAAGGAGTTCATGTTCGCCGGGTGTCGCGGTTATGCGGGTGTAGGCCCGGGTCTGGCTGCCCTTTGCAAGGCCCGCAGGCTGCAATATCTTGTCATATTGCGGTTCGCCATCGAGCAGAAGTTCGAGGTGGATCGGCAGGCGTCCGCGCGGACAGTCATATGGTTTGCGCATGTTGGGGTTCAGGGCTTCCAGCTCTTCCTTCGTCCGCTTGCGGCATTCGCCCTTGCGGTTTGCGCTGTGGATGACGCTCAGCTTGATCAAGGCCAGTTCCGGGTCGTGATGGGTATAGACAGGCATATTGGCGAAGTAACCGAGCCAGACCGCGATGCCCAGATAGATTACCGCCTGTCCGCCCCATTTCAGGAGTCCGATCATTTTCAGCACCTCCTATTCCGCCGCTTCGCTAGGCCGGTCTTCGGCCAAAGAGTCGAGACGCCGGGCGAAATCCGCGAGGCGGCTGCGATATGTCCAGCCTTCCACTGGGGATGCCCAAATCGTTTCGATGCGTTCCCCGGGCACGCGCTTGCGCAGCCTTGGATCCCGGGTGCGGGACATGCGGGCGTTCGCCCACTCGATCCCGAACCGGTTATGGCATTCGCCCTGGCTGCAGCCGGCCAGCATCACGCCGTCGGCCAGACCGCGGCTGAGGACATAATCGATGAAGGATGGCGGCAGCATGCCGGCGCAGGGGATCTGCAGGGCCGCGGTTTCATCGCCAGCCAGGCGGGAGGCGTCGTAACTGTTTTCGCAGTGGAAAACAATCACGCGGCGATTTCCCGTCAGTCCGGCCGCCGCGGTGTCGACCCGGTCGCGCAGGGAGGCGACCGTCGCCTCGGGCAGATCGATTCCGGGGATCAGTTCGCTGGCCCGGCGGAAGGGCATGGCGGTCGGACAGGCGCCGACGCAGATGCCGCAGGCGACGCATTTGGCAGGATCAACCACGGCCTCGCGGTCGAAAGGCCGGCCATCGCTGCGCGGCCTCATGTCAATCGCGACAAAGGGACAGTCCTCCGCGCAGCGGGTGCAGCCATTGCAATTGGCGAGGTCGACGACCGCTGCCTTCTGTTTGGCGCGCCGCAGAGGGGGCAGCCAGGGCAGGAACATAATCAGCAGCGAACAGAGCATCGCCAGGCCCCAGACGGCGCCGTTGCCCAGAATATCCATCAGCGGATAGGCCGGCAGGTAGAACCAGTCCAGCCCGACCTGAGACGGTACCAGGGCCAGGTCCGCCGGTGACTGGCTTTCAGCGGGCTTAACCAGCGAGAGGACAAGCAGCATGATCATCGTACCGGCTGCCAGGCCCCGGGGCGGATTGATCGAGGGACTCGCGACCCGCTGCAGGTGAATCCACAAGATGAACAGCAGGAACAGCGGGACGAAGATGTGCATGAACACCATCAGGGTGAAGAAGCGGTCATCCAGATGGGCCGGATCCAGAAAGTTGCGCGCGATTGTGCCCCCGATAACGGGTAGCCAGTCGAACCATTCCGTGGTGGCGACAGCGATATACTGCGCCAGCATGTCCCAGACCAGCCAGTAACCGCTGACGCCGGCGGCGTATACGAACCAGAGAATGGGCAGGCCGGTGAACCAGGTGAACCAGCGGGCGCCGCGGTAACGGTCCAGCGAGAATTCGCGCAGCATATGGACCATCATCATCGCCACCATCCCGTCCGAGGCATACCGGTGCAGGCTGCGCATAACGCCGCCGACATAGAAATGCTCGTAGGTTATGATCTCGATCGAGTCATAGGCCTCGGTAATGCCTGTGTCGAAAAAGATGTAGATGTATATGCCGGTGACGGCGACGATCCAGTAATAGAAGAATCCCAAGGCGCCCAGATGGTACAGCGGATTCCAGGCGGGGGAGAAAATGCGGTCGAAAAGCGCTTCCAGCCAGGCGAAGCCCAAGCGCAACTGATGTTTCACGATCGCCATGACTATGCGTTAATCCCGTGGTTTGGCGTGTAGGACCAATCGGTTCATTTCCTGCCGCGTTACCGGCATCAAGGTCGCGTGCGGACGTAGAGCATGAGCTGGTTCACGAAGAATGTGAACATCAGCCCGACGCTGAGGATGCCGATCCCGAGCCCGATGAAGAAAGACCAGTCGAAGCGATAGGCATCCCGGTCCGGATCATAGAGAGTGCAGAAAAGTCGGATGCGTTCCACGACATTGTCCAGACTTGCCAAAGATGCCGCCTGGCCGGCGCGAAGCCGTTTCAGTGGTTCGACGATCTGGGGCAGGGTGAGGTCGGAACCGTAAAGCTGCCGGACGATCCGGCCATCCTTATCGAGGAGGGTGGTCTGGGCCAGATGATCAAATCCCTGTGCCGACGGGTAATAGATAAAACCCAGCTGCTCGGTCAGCGCCAGGGCGGTCTCTGTATCCATCGAAAGGAAATGCCAGTTCTGCTGGCTTATTCCCTGTGCCCGGCGGTAGGCCTCCATGCGGGAAGGCCTGTCGTTACGCACGTCGAATCCGATGGTCAGCACCCAGAAACTTTCGTCCCCAAGGGCTGCCAGGGCGGCATCGACGCCGTTCGCGAGCGACTGCGTGGTGACAGGACAGTAATGCGAACAGGAGCTGTATATCATGTTGATCAAAACCGGGCGTCCGCGATAGGCGGGCATGTTCACCGGGCGGTTCTTGCTGTCCCGGAACTGGTAATCGGCAAGCTGCCGGCCGATTGCCGCCCGGCTGATCGCCAGGGCTGATTCCTCATCGAAATCCGGCTCGCTTGCGCCGACTTGCGGCGCATGGAGAAACAGCGCCAGGACCGTGGCGAGGATGGCCGGCCGCATTGTCAAGCTAAACCCTCCCTAACCCAACAGCCAGGGGTCCAGCATGGCGGCCGCGAGAAGCAGGCCGAGCTGTACGAGGGAGGCGAAGAAATTCGCCATGGCCGTCTTGCGCGTGGGCGCCTGCATTAGCTGCACGCTGCGATAAATGAACCAGGCCCCGCCACCGAGCGCCGCCGTAAGGTAAATCCAGCCAAGACCGTAGAAGGCCGGTACCACCGAGGCGGCCACGACCGCAACGGTATGGACAAGGATGACCTGAGAGGCCCTGGCGTCGCCGACAACGACGGGCAGCATCGGGACGCCGGCGGCCTTGTAGTCGTCATGAAGGGCTATGGCGAGGCTCCAGAAATGGGGCGGGGTCCACAGAAACAGGACGATCGCCAACCAGATCGGCGCGGCGGAAGCGGAAAGCGTGGGGTCGACGGCGGAGGCCCCGGCCAGGACCGCGAAACTGCCAGCCAGACCGCCCCAGACGATGTTCCAGGCAGTCCGCTGTTTGAGCCAGACTGTATAAACCACGCCGTAGACGAAGGCGCCCATAAAGGTGTGGAGCGCGACCGGAACATTCAGGAGCAGCGCCGCGCCCCCAACCGAAATGACCAGCATTGCCCCGATGACCCAAAGCCAGGGGGGACCGGGCCTGAAGCGGCCAGTCACGAACGGTCGGTTTCTGGTACGCGCCATTCTGGCATCGAGGTCGCGCTCCACATAGTGATTGAAAGCGCCCGCGCTGGCGGAGGATAGCAGGACAGCCAGCCCGAGCGCCGCAATCTGCCACGCCGGGAGAGATTCCCCCGGAGTGACGGCGAGCCCGGCCAGAGCGCATACGGCGATCATGATACCGATACGCAGTTTCAGCACAGTGTATATCTGACCGGCCGTGGCTCGCATTTTTTCCTCCTTTACTCCGGGTTATCGGGATCAGCTCAGAGGCCAGACCTCGGAGAGATATTTCCAGTTTACCCAGTAATAGAGGAAGAAGGCGATGAAGAAGATGGCAACAAGTGTCATCGTGCCAGGCAGTTTGAGGGTGCCCTCGCTGCCATAGTTCGATACCGCCTCGCCGCCACCAACGCCGATGATCGGGTTGGTTTCGGCCGCGTTGTCCTCGCGCTTCTTGCCGAAGAAGACGGAAGCCACGACGATAACGCAGAACAATCCGCCCCCAACCGCAGCCAATACCCCGAACAGACCGTTCAGCGACAGCATCAGGATTGCCGTATCGGGATAGCTGAAGGACAGGCCAATCTCACCGGCATCGGTGAAATAGCTGTCCCAGTGCCGGCGGGACACACCCAGCGTTCCAGCGCCCATCATGAAGACGGAAATGCCCGCCACACCGATACCGAACAGGTATGGCTGCCATTTCGCGAGCGTCGGGAACATGATTTCCTTGCGCCAGATCAGCGGCACAACGAGATAGGTGATGCCCATGAAGGCAAGGGTCGTTCCGGCAACCACGGTCGCGTGGAAATGGCCGGGAACGTAGAGCGTGTTGTGCATGATGAGATTCAACTGCTCCGTGCCCATCACGACGCCAGAGATGCCGCCCAGGAAGCCGAAATAAACCAGGGAGGTGAACATGGCGGCAAAAGCCGGGTTACCCCAGGGCGCCTTGCGCAGCCATTCGAACGTGCCCTTGGTGAAGCCGCGTCGGCGTTGCGCCGCTTCGACCGCGCCGGGAACGCTCAGGCCATG
>JBFFGY010000070.1:0-9484 GCA_041557215.1 Alphaproteobacteria bacterium | reverse complement strand
GCAACGACGGCGAATTCGACGACGACGGCAACGAGGTCGATCCCGGCAACAGCGGCAACAGCAACGGAAAGAGCGGCAGTCAGGACTGATTGGGGAGGTGAGGGACCGACCGGAATCCTCCCTGGCCGGTTCCCGTTTCGGGCGCGTCGTGCGGCAGGCTCTCTCCGCCCCGGCGCGCCCTTTTTTAAATATTCCCCGCGATTCGCTTTGTCCCACGGGGCAGATGCGCCGCTTTAACAGGAAATGTGGCAGAATAACCGGCTGGTGCAGATCAAGCCTGGCCGATCAGTTCCAGCCATTCCTCTTCGGTCAGCGTCGCGATGCCCAGCTCGGCGGCCTTCTTGGCCTTCGATCCCGCGCCTGGGCCGGCGACGACATAGTCGGTCTTGGCCGAAACCGACCCCGATACCTTCGCGCCCAGCGCCTCGGCGCGGGCCTTGGCCTCGCTGCGGGTCATCGCCTCCAACGTGCCGGTGAAGACGACGGTCTTGCCGGCTACCGGCGAACCCTCTGTGGAAGGGGCTTCAAAATCCTGAACGTCCAGCTGTGCGGCCATGTCCTCGATAATTTCGCGGTTATGCTCCTCGGCGAAGAAGCCGACAATATCGGCTGCCATGGCCGGGCCGATACCGTCGATGCTGGTCAGGTCGGCATAATCCTCGCTCTCCGGATCGGCGGCCTTCGTCATAGCCTCGCGCCAGACCTCCAGGGACAGGTAACTCCGCGCCAATAACCGGCCGGTGGAGCTGCCGACCTGGCGGATGCCCAGCGCGTATATGAAACGGTCCAGCCCGATCGAACGCCGGTCTTCGATGGCGGCCATCAGTTTGCGCGCCGACTGCGCGCCCCAGCCTTCCCTGGCGGCAATCGCCGCTTCCTTTTCATGCAGGCGGAAGATGTCGCCGGGCGTCTTGATCAGCCCGTCTTCCCAGAACGTCTCGATATGTTTGGCGCCGAACCCTTCGATATCGAAGGCATCGCGACTGACGAAATGTTTCAGGCGTTCGACCGCCTGTGCACGGCAGATCAAGCCACCGGTACAACGGCGCGCAGCCTCTCCCGGTTCGCGGATCGCCGAACTGCCGCAGATCGGGCATTCATGGGGGAACGTATAGGGTTCCGCGCCGGCCGGACGCTGTTCCTTCACAACGGCTACGACCTGCGGGATCACGGCGCCGGCCCGCTGGATGATGACCGTATCGCCTTCCCGGATATCCTTGCGGGCGATCTCGTCCTCGTTATGCAGCGTTGCGTTGGAAACCACGACGCCGCCCACCGTCACCGGTTTCAGCCGCGCCACCGGCGTCAGCGCGCCCGTGCGCCCCACCTGGATGTCGATTTTCTCCAGCAGCGTCTGGGCCTGTTCGGCCGGAAATTTATGCGCGATGGCCCAGCGCGGGGCGCGGCTGGACGACCCCATGCGCTCCTGCCAGTCCAGCCGGTTCAGCTTGTAGACGACGCCGTCGATATCGTAGTCCAGCGTCGCGCGCTGCGCCGCCACCTCGCCATAGAGCGCCAGCACATCCTCTACGCTGCCACAGAGCCGGGCCAGCGGGTTGGTGCTGAAACCCCATTCCTTGAAACGCTGCAGCACGTTCCACTGGCTGCCGTCGATCGGCGCCGATAACTCGCCCCAGCTATAGGCGAAGAAGCCGAGCGGGCGCGACGCGGTGATCGATGAATCGAGCTGCCGCAGCGACCCCGAGGCCGCATTGCGGGGATTGGCGAAAACCTTCTCGCCGGCCGCTTCCTGGCGCTGGTTCAGGGCGAGGAAGTCGGGGCGGCTCATATAAACCTCGCCGCGCACCTCCAGCACATCGGGCCAGCCCCCGCCGGCCAGCCGTGCCGGGATGTCCTTCACCCTGCGCAGATTGGCCGTGATATCCTCGCCTTCGCTGCCGTCGCCGCGGGTGGCGCCCTGCATGAACTCGCCCTTCTCGTAGCGCAGCGAGGCCGACAGCCCGTCTATCTTCGGCTCGGCCACCGCCTCGATGGGAATCGTGGGGTCATCCTTCAGTTCCTTGATGAAGCGGCGCACACTGTCGAAGAAATCGCGCACATCCTCTTCGTCGAAGGCATTGTCCAGCGACAGCATGGGCAGGGCATGGCGAACCTTGGCGAAGCCCGCGGCCGGGGCAGCGCCGACCCGTTTCGACGGGCTTTCCGGCAGCATGAGGTCGGGGAAACGTGCCTCTATCGCACTGTTCCGTTGCTTCAGCGCGTCGTATTCGGCATCGCTGACTTCCGGCTGGGACTGCTGGTAATAAAGTTCGTCGTGATGCTTGATCTCGGCGGCCAGCCGCGCCAGTTCCCACTGCGCCTGGGCGCGCGTCAGCGCCTCGACCGCAATAACCGAGGTGTCTTCCACGATTAAGCTCCTGCCTGTTCGATCAGCCTTGCCGCCTGGGCTCGCGCTTCCTCGGTGATGGCGGCGCCCGACAGCATCCTCGCCACTTCTTCGCGCCGCTCAGCGTCGGTCAGTCGGCGTACACGAGTGACCGTATTCTCGCCACCGTCCGCGCCCTTCTCGACCCGCATGTGGTCTTGGCCGCGCGCGGCGACCTGAGGCGAATGGGTGACCACCAGAACCTGCAGCCCGCCGGCCAGCCGGGCCAGCCTTTCGCCGACGGCATCGGCGGTCGCGCCGCCGACATTGGCATCAACCTCGTCGAAGATCAGGGTCGGCACATCGCCCGGCTCGGCCGCCACCACCTTCAGCGCCAACATGATGCGCGACAGCTCGCCGCCGGACGCGACCTTACCCAAGGGGCCGCCCGGCGTGCCGGGATTGGTGGAGACCTGGAAGGCCACCCGGTCGATGCCGTCGGCGGTCCAGCCTGGCTCGTCCAGCGGCTCGACGAGGGTTGTGAAGCGCGCCTTGTCCAGCTTCAGGGGCGGCAGTTCTGCATTCACCGCCGCATCCAGCTGCGCTGCCGTTTGTACGCGCTCTGCCGACAATTCCCGCGCCTTCGCCAGAAAAGCCTCGCGGGCCTTCATCTCTGCCTGTTTCAGGCGCTCGACAGCGCCACTGCGGTCCTGCGCCAGGGTCAGCTTGTTTTCCATGTCGGCGCGCAGCGTGGCCAGGCCGTCCACCTCCACCCCATGTTTGCGGGCCACCGCGCGCAGTGTGAACAGCCGTTCCTCCACCGCTTCCAACCCGCCCTGGTCGGTATCGATCTCCGTGCCGGCGGCTTCGATCTCGCGCAATGCCTCGGCCGCCTCGACCGCTGCCCGTTCCAACGCGGCCAATGCAGCGTCCAATGCGCCGCCAGCCTTGTCGGCCGCGCGGGCCAGATGGCGCTGGGCGGCGCTCAGCGAATCCTCGATATTTTTGCTTCCTGCCAGTTCGGCCGTCGCCGCGTTCAACGCCTCGACCAACTGTTCCGTATGCATCATCCGGGTGCGCTGTTCGGCCAGTTTTTCCTCTTCGCCCGGCTGCGGGTCCAGTTGCGAAAGTTCCGCCACCGCATGTTCCAGAAACTCCCGGTCGCGTTCGGCCGCGTCCGCCGATTCGGCCGCTTCCCGCAACGCCCTGGCGGCCTTGCGCCAGGCGCCATACAGTTCGCGCACCGACGCTGCTTCGTTTGTCAGCCCGCCATAGCGGTCCAGCAGGGTTCGGTGCGTCGCCGGGTCGACCAGCCCGCGCGGTTCGAACTGGCCCTGGATCTCGACCAGCGTTTCGCCGATCTGGCGCAATAGCCCGATGCTGGCCGGCTCGTCGTTGACGAAAGCCCGGCTGCGCCCATCGGGCCCCAGCATGCGCCGCAACACCAGTTCACCGCCGGGATCGTCGAGGCCCTGCTCGGTCAACAGGGCATGGGCCGGATGATCGGGCGCAATCTCGAACATGGCGGTGACTACCGCCCGCTCGGCGCCATGGCGGACCAGTCCGCTATCGGCCCGCGCGCCGAGCGCGAGCCCCAGAGAGTCGAGCAAAATCGACTTACCCGCCCCGGTCTCGCCGGTCAGCACGCAGAGCCCTTGTTCGAAGGACAGGTCGAGTCGGTCGATAAGAACGACGTCCCGAATGGACAGGGCCGTCAGCATTCCTGTCAGTTCGTTTCTTCCCTGGGACCGCCCGGAAGCTGGGCGGTCATGGCCGCACCGAGTTCTTCCGCCGTCAGAACGCCCTGGTTCTCCAGCAGCGCCCAACTGTCGCGGTACCATTCGCTGTCAGGGAAATTATGTTGCAGCACGGCGGCGGTAAATCGCGCCTCTTCCACTACGCCAAGCGCCAGATAGGCTTCCGTAAGTCGATGCAGTGCCTCGGGCACATGGGTGGTTGTGCCCCATTTTTCGATCACTCGGCGGAAGCGTCCGATCGCGGCCAGATGGTGTTCGGTCCGCAGGTAATAGCGGCCGACATCCATATCCTTGCCCGCCAGATGGTCATGCGCCAAGTCGATCTTCAGCCGCGCATCGCGGGCATAGTCGCTGTCCGGGAAACGTCGTACGACGTTCTCGAATGCGTCCAGGGCACCTTCCGTCATGCGCTGGTCGCGCGCGACGTCGGAAATCTGCTCGTAATAGGAAAGTCCCTTCAGATACCAGGCGTAGGCGACTTCCTTATGGCCCGGGTGGAGGTCGATGAAGCGGTTCAGGGCAACGATCGCATCGTCGTAATCGCCTTTGAGATACCAGGCATAGGCGGCCATGATCTGCGCCTTTGTGGCCCATTTGGAATAGGGATGCTGGCGTTCGACCTCGTCAAACCCCCTGGCGGCCTCGGCATAGTTGCCGGCCTCCATGCTGTCCATGGCCTCGTTGTAGATATCGTCCACCGGCCGTTCCACATAGGCCGGTTCCTCGGCGGTTTCGGCGGCGCATCCGCCCAGCAGTGCAAGAGGCAGGCCTATCGCCGCCGCCAGTGCGACGGCGCCGATATCTTTCCGCAGGGAACGCCAGGACAGATTCATATGCAACCCGGATATTTGTAACTAAATGCGGCGCGACCGGTGATCGCGCCGCAAATATACATATATTTTACCGGTCGCCAAAGCACAAGAACCGGCCGTCGCGGGCGTCAGGCGCTAACGAGTTCCTTCTGCGATTCCGCAATCTCGTCCAGGGCAGTGTCCATGTCGACAAATTCCCAGGCCGTCTCGTCTGCCAGCAATACCCGCAGCAACTTGTTATTGATGCCATGGCCGGGCCGGACGCCGTGGAAATGGCCGATCAGAACGGCGCCTGCCAGATAAAGGTCGCCCACGCAATCAAGCGCCTTGTGGCGGACGCATTCGTTCTCGAACCGCAGACCGCCCTCGTTCAGCACCGTATCGCCGCTGATGACGACGGCATTCTCCATCGAGCCGCCGCGCGCCAGACCCGCGGCCTGCAGCGCCTCGACCTCGTGCAGGAAGCCGAAAGTACGTGCGCGGCTCAAATCCTCCCGGAAACCGTTGGCCAACATGTCGACGAAGAGCGACTGGCGGCCGATGACCTTGGTCTCGAAGTCCAGTTCGATATTGATGCTGCTGCCCGCCCAGGGCTCGATGCGGGCGGAGGATGCGCCTTCCTCGATGCCGACCGGCTTCAGTATCCTGATTGCCTTGCGCGCTGCATCCTGCGCGACGACGCCGGCACAGTCGATCAGGAATACGAAAGGCTCCGAGCTGCCGTCCATGATCGGCAGTTCCGGTCCGTTGATCTCGACAATGGCATTGTCCACGCCGCAGCCGGCCAGGGCGGCCATCAGATGCTCGACCGTCGAAACCGAAACGCCGGCCTCGTTGGTAAGGGTCGTGCAGAGGCGCGTGTCGCTGACCAGATCGTAACGGCCGGGGATAAGGGCGGTTTCGCCCTCGATGTCCGAACGGCGGAACAAAATGCCGGTATCCGGCGCCGCCGGATGCAGGGACATGGCGACCTTGGCGCCGCTGTGCAGCCCGGTGCCGCTGCAATAGATGGAGTTCTTCAGCGTCTGCTGGCGCAAGCCCTTCGGGGCGCTGGTTGAACTGCCGCCGAGTTCGGTATCGTACGAGACTCTCATTTTTTTGGCTCTTTGTTCTGTATCTCGCTTACTAAGGCCGGTCTGGAAGCGTCCGGGCCAGCCGTTCAGCCCTCAAAAACTTTTTCGACGCCTGGATAATCGCGCATGGGGCGTCACGCTACAAATCACTCTTTGTGTCGAAATGTTACGTGACATGCAGCCCGGCCATGCAACCGAACATGTTATAAAAACACATAAAAATTCGTGTTTCGGTCCGCGGCGCAAAAATAATTCGGCCGGCCGCCCTTGGTGGACGACCGGCCGATAAGGAATGGCAGGTTCTGCCTAGTTCGCTTGCCGGCGCAGGAAAGCCGGAATTTCCAGCATCTCACCGTCCGCATCCGTCGGCTGCGGGCGCCGCGCCGGTTCCAGCCCCGCCAGCGCGGGCTGGCTGGCTGCGGCGGAAGTGGCGGGACGGGCCTCGCCCTTGGTTGCGATCGGGTCCGTCTTCGGCTCGATGCGTTCGCGGCTCTCCGCGGGCGCGCGGCGCTCGCCGGAAGCCACGCCGGCAACTTCCGCCATCAGTTCCAGCAGTCCGGGACGACGCCGTTTTGGTTCGTGATCCGGTTCTGTGCCGTTGGCCAGTGCCGCCGCCGCGAAGGGCTCAGCCGTTCCGCGTTGTTCCGGATAGACCGGCGGCGGCGGAATGAAGCTGTCTTCCGGTGCTAGGGCCGGTTCCGGTATAGCAGGTGCCGTTTCAGGCGCTGGCTCTTCTATCAGTGCCAGCATATCGCTTCCGGCGGCTGCCATCGCCGGTTCGGCCACTGATGTTTCCGCGACAACGGGTTCCGGAGCCGCGGGCGGGGTAACTTCCGCTATCTCCGCGGCCGCTACGACGACGGCTTCCTCCGGCTCCGGAACGGCAACCGGCTTCTGTAGCGGCTGCGCCACCGGCACCGGACGGTGTTGAACCAGGTTTTCGGCATCGATGCCCGTTGCCACGACCGAAATCCGGATCCGATCGCCCAGGCTTTCGTCGAAGGTCGAGCCGAAGATCATGTCGGTCTCGGCATCCACTTCCTCGAGGATGCGGTTCACCGCTTCGTCCACCTCCAGCAGGGTCATCGTCGACTCGCTGCCGGTGATGTTGATCAACAGCCCCCGGGCGCTCTTCATGGAGAGATCCTCGAGCAGCGGGTTGTTGATCGCCGCTTCGGCCGCCTCGATGGCGCGCCGCTCGCCCTCGGCCTCGCCGGTGCCCATCTTGGCCTTGCCCATTTCGCCGATCACCGAGCGTACATCGGCGAAATCCAGATTAATCAACCCCGGCACGACCATCAGGTCGGTGACGCTGCGCACCCCGGCATAGAGCACATCATCCGCCATCCTGAAGGCATCCGCGAAGGTAGTTTTCTCGTTCGCGACCCGGAACAGATTCTGGTTGGGAATCACGATCAGGGTATCGACATGCTGCTGCAATTCAGTGATGCCTGCCTCGGCCAGCCTCATGCGCTGGCGTCCTTCGAACAGGAACGGCTTGGTAACGACGCCGACGGTCAGCATGCCCTGTTCCCGGCAGGCGCGCGCGATGACGGGGGCCGCACCTGTGCCGGTGCCGCCACCCATGCCGGCGGTAACGAAAACCATATGGTTTCCAGCCAGGGTTTCCATCAGCTCGTCGAGCGATTCCTCGGCCGCGGCACGGCCGACGTCAGGTTTCGAACCCGCGCCCAGCCCCTGGGTCAGGGCTGCGCCGAGCTGCAATTTCCGTTCGCACATGGTTTGCGTCATGGCCTGCGCGTCCGTATTGCAGACCAGAAAATCTACGCCTTCCAGATTGACGCGGATCATATTGTTGACGGCATTCCCGCCGGCGCCGCCAACGCCGATTACGGTTATTCGAGGTTTGAAATCCATTTGCTGCCTCGGGGTCATCAGATTGATCGTCATCATAGCCTCCTACGATCGGTGTGCCGGGATGCGCCGGCACATGCCGACGCGGGTCGTTTTCTTGTTCCTTTGGGAATTCTCGTTATCAAAGATTTTCACGAAGCCACCCTCCAACTCTGGCCAGCAAACCTTCTCCCACCGGTGGACGCGGTGTCGCATGGGCGCGAAGGTCGCCGGTCTGTTCTTCCGAATAACGCATCAGGCCGGCGCATGCGGCGAAGGCCGGGCCATTGGTGGACGCCGCCAGTCCGCTGATCTCCGCGGGGCGTCCGATTCGTACCTGCTTGTCCAGGATGCGCGCGGCCAGTTCGGGCACGCCGGGAAGCTGGCTGGCACCGCCGACCAGCACCACGCGGCGGCCCGCAATATGCGATACCCCGCCTTCTTCGAGTCGCTGGCGGGCCAGTTCCAGCGTTTCCTCGATCCGGGGTGCGATCACGCTGACGAGATAGGATTTCGGTACATGGTTGGGTTCGGCGCCGTCCTCTTCGCCGATCTGGGGCGCGATTACTGATTCCCTGTCGTCGCTGGGCGAGGGCAGGGCGCTGCCATGCAGCGTCTTCAGCCGCTCCGCATGGGCCAGCGGTGTCGCCAGGCCGCGTGCGATGTCGTTCGTCACATGAATGCCGCCGACGGGCACGCAATCGGTAAAGACCGGGGATCCTTCCACGAAAACCGCGATGGAAGTGGTGCCGCCGCCCATATCGATTACGGTGACACCGAGTTCCGTTTCGTCTCTGACCAACGCGGCCAGGCCGGCGGCATAGGGGTTGGCGACGATTTCGGAAACATTCAGATGGCATCGCTCGACGCAGGTCGTGATGTTGCGCACCGCGCCGGCCGCGGCCGTCACCTGGTGGACATGCACGGCCAGCACCTGGCCATGCATGCCGCGCGGGTCGCGAATGCCGTTCGAACCGTCGATACTGTATCCCACCGGAATGGCATGCAGCAGGGTGCGCTCCGCGCCGGCGTCTGGCATGCCGCCATAAAGCAGCCGCCGCAAATCGACGTCACGGACCGGGCCTCCGTTTACGCCGGTCTGCATGTCGACCAGCCGGCTTGAAGGCTGGCCGCCGGCCAGGCCCACCACGACGTCATGTATGGTTTCACCGGCCAAGCGTTCGGCACTGTTGACCGCCGCCAGGATCGACTCCTCGGCGGCATCCATATCGACAATGGCCCCTGCCTTGACGCCCTGGCTGGCGTGATGGCCGATGCCGGAAATCTGCACATGGCCGTCACCGTCCAGCCTGCCGATAAAACAGCAGATCTTGCTGGATCCGATATCGAGCGCAGCTATGAGATCGCGTCGCGCCAACTTTCTCCCCCGTTTCCTTTCCGTCTCTCTTGCGTTTCAGACACCCTTGTCGCCACCCGAATCCGGGTCGCCGGCGCGCCGTACCGTCATGCGGTCCGGCATGCGCAAATCGATCCTGGTTACATTGCGTTCCAGCAATGCGCTCTCCTCCGCAGCCCGCGCCAGCGTTGCCCAGGCCTCGGCGATATCGCCTTCCGGAAGCAGCACCGTCATGTCGTTGTCCAGCTTTACGTTCCAGCGCCGGGAACCCACGCGCACCGCCGCCACTACCCTTTCCTTCAGGT
>JBFFGY010000069.1:0-9523 GCA_041557215.1 Alphaproteobacteria bacterium | reverse complement strand
TTGCGTCTACCAATTTCGCCAAGCGGGCATGGGGGCGCACCATAGCGCCACCGGGGCCGGTGGGGGAAGAATGTTTTGGATATTTCGTCGCTACGGACCGCCGGGCGTAGCGGGTCAGAACAGGGCCGTGGGAATGATGCCGCTGCGGAAACCGTCCAGCACAAGCCATACCGCCAGACCGAGGGTCATCACCAATAACGCCCAGAACCGCATCGTTCCGGCACCGGCGCGATGACGCCGGCGACGCGGCTGATAGCCGTCGATGCTGCCCATCATGATCAGCGGGGCCGTGCTGCCCAACGTATCGCCGGGTCCGAACTGGATTTTTTTCGACTTCACGCGGTCGCTCACTTTCTGTGGCTACGACCGCCCAGTATATTAATTTTTAGGAAAATTTCCAGAACATTTATCGAATGAACCGTGATTCCGCCAGACGGGTCATTCCAGGACCCAATGGGATTCCATCGCGATTCGGCTCGACCGGCTCAGACCTCCTGCTCCACCGGCTCGCCGCCGAACGAGCGGATCAGTTCCCCCACCTCGTCGGCGGCCGCGTCCAGCACCGCCCGGTCGGTATGGCGCAGCACCACCGCCACCCCGAAGCCGCTGCTGGAATAGGACGGATAGCTGCCGATATCGACGCCCTCGTGGCGGGCCTGGATCTCGCCCAGCCCCTGGGCAAGCTCCCCTTCCGGCAGCCGGCAGGCGATGCTGCGCGACAGCAGCGGGTCGCCGCCGACCAGCCGGTCGCGCAGGCTTTCGAACATGGCCTGCATGATCTTCGGCACGCCGGCCAAGACGAAGACGTTCTCCACCTGGAAGCCGGGCGCCGCCGACACCGGATTGTCGATCAGCACCGCGCCCTCCGGCGCGCGCGCCATGCGCAGCCGCGCCTCGTTCAGCTCGATCCCGGTCTCCGCATAGCGTTCCTCCAACCGGCGGCGCGCCTCCGGATTTTCCGGCAGATCCAGCCCGAAGGCCTTCGCCACGCAGTCGGCGGTGATGTCGTCATGGGTCGGCCCGATCCCGCCGGTGGTGAAGACATAGGTATGGCGGGCGCGCAGCGCGTTCACCGCCTCGACGATCTCCGCCTCGATATCCGGCACCACGCGGACCTCGCGCAGCCGGATGCCAAGCTCGTTCAGCCGCTTGGCGATATAGGGCAGGTTCGCATCCACGGTGCGCCCGGACAGGATCTCGTTGCCGATGATCAGCAGCGCGGCGGTATAGGTCTCGGCCATGGAATCATCCTCGATGGAATCGACGCCGGATCATAGCGCGCCACTTCGCGCCGGTCATCGGTCATCGACGGCCAATGTCACGACAGCCGGAGGAAGGTATTCCGGCGAGTACCCAGCCCCTACTTCCGCACCAGCATGTCGCCCAGTTCGATTTTGCCGCCGCTGTCGTCGGCGTGGCTTTCGGGGCGTTTCGGCGAGTTCCGGGGCTGGGAATAGCCCTCGCAGGTCAGCATGAACTGGAAATGCTGGTCCAGCGTCTCGCGCTCGAATTCCACCGCGACCGCACCGGCCACGTCCCAGCTCACCGTGGGCTCGCGGTGGAAGCCGGTATAGAGGCCCAGCTTGCAGGCCGCAGGCGTCGAGCCGTCCATGGCCACCACCCGCCCGGTTACCGATACTATCCCGGCGCCCACCGTCACTTCGCCAAGATCCACGACAAAGTCGTTTCTCGACAGGTAATCCATGTCATAGATGCGCGACCGCGCGGCCATGCGCTGTTCCTTGCAGCGGACGCGGAAATAGAAATCCTCGGTCACCTTCGCGGTCTGGAACTGCACGGCGAAGATCTCGGAGACATTCCAGATATAGTTCGGCTTCACCGCCGCGGTATCGTAGAATTCCAGCCTGCAGTCTCCGGCCGGGCCGCCTCCCTCGACGACCACCCTGCCTTTCACGGTGACCTGCGGCTGGTTCTCCTTGGCAAGCTGGTCCGTCGCGCAGGCGCCGGCCAGCAGCAGGACCGCCCCGCCGGCCAGAATGCGCAAACTCCCACGGACAAGAACATCGATCGACATCATTCGGCCCTCCCCATCGGCTCATTGAATATGCCTTGCCAGGCAACCCTACGATGCAACGGGCGAAAGGGCCAAGTCTTTTAAGGCTCAACTACGGGCGCAATACGGGCTATACCCGGGATGATAAGCCCAGAGAGTCCAGCCCGACCGGAAGCTTCCATGAAATTCCCCTCCCCCCTCACGCGCGGCAGGCTGCTGCGGCGCTACAAGCGCTTTCTGTCCGACATCGAGCTTGAATCCGGCGAGACCGTAGTCGCCCATTGCGCCAATCCCGGCTCGATGATGGGGCTGGCCGAGCCCGGCTCCGAGGTCTGGCTGTCGCCGAACGCGAACCCGAAGGCAAAGCTGGACTGGCGCTGGGAACTGGTGCGCACGGTCGATGGCCACCTGGTCTGCATCAACACCGCCCATCCCAACCGCGTCGCCGAGGAAGCCATCGCGGCGCAGGCGATCCCCGAACTGGCCGGTTATGGCTCGCTGCGCCGCGAGGTGAAATATGGCGGCAACAGCCGCATCGACATCCTTCTGGAAGACGAGGTGCAGCCTCCCTGCTACGTCGAGATCAAATCGGTCACGCTACGCCGCCCGGACGGCGCCAACCCCAGCGCCGCCGAGTTCCCCGACGCGGTGACCAAACGCGGCGCCAAGCATCTCGGCGAACTGGCCGGCACGGTGGATAGCGGCGCCCGCGCGGTGATGCTCTATCTCGTCCAGCGCGGCGACTGCGACCATTTCCGCGTCGCCGCCGATATCGACCCCGGCTACGCCGCCGCCATGAAAGAGGCCCGCGCCCACGGCGTCGAGACGCTCTGTTATGCCTGCGACATCACGCCGGAAGGCATCAAAATAGCGCGGCCCCTGCCGCTCGCTGTAGGCTGACAGGCATTTCACGGTTCGAAATATGCGTGTTATATCTTGCCTCTTCGCGCGGCAGCGCCCATCTTTTCGGGCGTTACGCAGGCTATTGGGGTTAAGAGAGCAGAAACGGCATGAACGACGTACAGGTAGATTACGACAGCGACAGCCATCGCGGCGGGATACGCATCCACGGGGCGGAGGCCTTCGAGGGCATGCGCAAGGCCGGGCGCCTGGCGGCGGAAGTGCTGGATTTCATCACGCCCCATGTGATGCCCGGCGTCTCCACCGGCGAGCTGGACCGCCTATGCGACGACTATACCCGCGACCATGGCGCGGTCTCGGCGCCGCTTAACTATCGCGGCTTCCCGAAATCGATCTGCACCTCGGTCAACCATGTCGTCTGCCACGGCATCCCCGATGACAACAAGCGCCTCGTCAACGGCGACATCGTCAATATCGACGTCACCGTCATCCTGGATGGCTGGTATGGCGACACCAGCCGCATGTTTCTGGTCGGCGACAAGGTGGGCCTGCGCGCCCGCAAGCTGATCGACGTCACCTACGAGGCGATGATGCTGGGCATCAAGGCGGTGAAACCCGGCGCGCGGCTGGGCGATATCGGCCACGCGATCCAGAGCTTCGTCGAGCCGCAGCGTTTTTCCGTGGTGCGCGATTTCTGCGGCCACGGCATCGGCCGCGTCTTCCACGAATCGCCCAGCGTCCTGCATTTCGGCCGGAAGGGCACCGGCCCGGAACTGAAGGAAGGCATGTTCTTCACCGTCGAGCCGATGATCAATGCCGGCAAATACGACGTGAAGGTGCTGTCCGACGGATGGACCGCGGTCACCAAGGACCGCTCGCTCTCGGCCCAGTTCGAACACACCATCGGCGTCACGGCCGACGGCTGCGAGATATTCACCCAGTCGCCCGCCGGCCTGACCAGGCCGCCCTACGCGTAGGGCCAAGAAAGCCCCTCGCCCTCGCTCGTTCCAGACGAATATTCCCGGCGGTCGATCACGAATCCTGCCACTGGGGGGCGCGTTTTTCGATAAAGGCGCCGATGCCCTCTTCGGCATCGCGGGCGAGCATGTTTTCCACCATCACGCCGGCGGCGTAATCATAGGCCTGCGCCAGGGGCATCTCGCGTTGCACGTAGAATGCGCGCTTTCCGGTGGCGAGCGTCATGCTGGATTTCGACGCTATCTTGCGGGCCATTTCCATCGTGGTCTCGCGCAACGCCTCGGCAGGGACCGCACGGCTGACTAGCCCGATTTCCGCTGCGCGATCTGCGGGGATCATGTCGCCCGTCAGCAGCATCTCCATGGCGTGCTTGTTGGCGACGTTCCGGGACAGGGCGACCATCGGCGTGGAGCAGAACAGGCCGATATGTACCCCTGGCGTACTGAACTGCGCCGTATCGGCCGCCACGGCCAGGTCGCAGCTGGCGACCAGTTGACAGCCTGCGGCGGTTGCGACCCCCTCGACCTCGGCAATGACGGGTTTCGGTGAATTCACGATCGACTGCATGACGCCGGAACACAGCGCCATTATCCTTGTGAAATAGGCTTTCCCGCGGTCCGGGCTGGCCCGGCCGGCAGTCAATTCCTTCAGATCGTGCCCCGCGCAAAAGGCCGGGCCGTTCGCCGCCAGAACGATCACGCGCACGGACGGGTCGGTGGAGGCCGTCTCGAAGGCGGTGCCCAGTTGTTCCAGCATCGCCTCGGACAAGGCATTGCGCCGCCGAACGTCGTTCAGCGTGAGGCGCAAGACCCCGTCGTTGCCAAGTTGGCGAAGCAGCATATCGGTCATCTGCATCGGCTGATTCCTTCCCCGGCGGCTAGAGAATGTTGATTTCGACGCTGTCGGCCAGTGTGTTGGCGATAAAGCAATAGCGGTGGGCGCGATGCTGCATCTGCTCCAGCTTCGACGCATCGACCGAAAACCCCGAATCGAATCGCACCACCGGGTGCAGATCGATACGCGTCACCGACATCTGGCCCTTCGCGTTCTTGCCCAGATGGGCGACGGCATGATCGCTGAAGCTCGCGACGGGCCAGTTCGCTTTCGCAGCCAGTGCCAGAAACGTCATCATGTGACAGCTTGAAAGCGCCGCGGCGAGGGCCTGTTCGGGATTGGTGTTCTCTGCGTCTCCGCCCCAATCGGGGGCGGCATCCATTCGCAGATCATAATTGTCGTTGTAGTGTACGCTATGCGCATTGGAATATCTGCCGGCTTGCAGGTCCGGCTCGGCGCGCTCCCAATGCAGATCGATGGAAAGTTCCGACATTGGATCCTCCTTTCGTCAGGCCGCTCAGGCGGCGGCGAGCTTCTTCGCTGCGTCGAAGAACGGCCGCTCCACGATGGTGGCGTTGACCGGACCGGACGGCAGCGCAACCTCGACCGTGGCGCCGGTTATGGCGCATTCGGTCGAAACCATCGCCAGGGCGATATTCCTCTCGAGACGCGGCGAATAGACGGCGGACGTGACCTTGCCGACGGTCTGCCCGTCCCGGCTGATTGGCCAGAACCTGGTATTCGGCCCGGTCAGCGGCGCGGAGTCGATGTGCAGACCGACCTGCTTGCGGCGCACCCCGGTCTCGCGGATGCGGCGCAACGCGGCCTTGCCGATGAAATCGGCCTCCATGTCGAGATTGACCAGCCGGTCCAGGCCAAGCTCGTACGGATTCGTGTGGATGTCCGCGTCGGCATGATAGGAGAGCATGCCGCCCTCGATGCGCCGGATCGAAGAGGTATGGCCGGGTTTCAGACCGAAGGGCGCGCCGGCCGCCATGATCTTTTCCCACAGCTCGTCCCCGCGAGAGCCGTCGCGCAGATAAAGCTCGTAACCCAGCTCGCTGGACCAGCCCGTGCGCGAAACAACCAGCGGAATGCCGTCCAGCTCCACCTCGCGCAGCCAGTAATAGCGCAAATCCATGATGCTATCGCCGAACAGCGCCTTCATCACCTCGCCCGATTTCGGCCCCTGCAATTGCAGCGGCGACACGTCCGGCTCACGGATCGTGACATTCATGCCCGAATTCACGGCCACGCCTTGCGCCCACAGCAGGATGTCGCTGTCGGCAAGCGAGATCCAGAAGCGGTCTTCGCCCAGCCGCAACAGGATCGGGTCATTCAGGATGCCGCCGTCGGCATTCGTGATCAGAATGTATTTGCATTGCCCGACGCCCATATTGGACAGACCGCGCGGCGTCAGCATCTGCGTGAAACTGGCGGCATCGGGCCCGGTGATTTCGACCTGGCGCTCAACCGCCACGTCGCACAGGATCGCGTCATTCACCAGATTCCAGAAATTCTGTTCCGGATCGCCGAAATCGCGCGGGATATACATGTGGTTGTATACGGAAAACCCGCGCGCACCCCAGCGGATGGTCGCGTCGAAATAGGGGGATTTGCGGATTTGTGTGCCGAACCCGTAGTCGTCTGATCGCGTCATGTCATTCGCCCTTGTCCACCAACGGCCCGACCGGCCGCGGAACGCCCGAAACTGGCGAATGTTTAACAGTAGACGGGGCCCGGAGACGGACCAAATCCGTCCGGTTGAAAGACCGAACGGACTGTTTTTCGGCGTCTGCGAGACCGTTCGGACGCCTGGCGCTATTTGCCGGCTTTCGGAACCAGTTTCAAGAGTTTGGGATGCGCCGATTTGACCGTCCTGGTCGCGATGTATGTCATGTAGCGGTCGATCCCGATATCGGCCTCGAGCATGGTTTCCATCAGCGCCTGGAAGTCCGCGAGGCTCGGGCTGAAAACTTTCATGACATAATCCATGCCGCCACCGGTCGCGACGCATTCGGCGACCTCGTCCAGTTTCCGGATATGGGCTTCGAAGCGGTCGAAATCCGATTTGCGGTGGTGCGCAAGCGCGACGGTCACGATGACCTCGGTGCAGCCGGCGATATGGTCCAGCGCGATATCGGCGTGATACCCGCGTATCAGGCCGGCTGTCTTCAGCCTGGTAAAACGGGCCCAACAGGGCGTGGGCGACAGGTTGACGACCTCGGCCAGTTTGCTCTTGCTCAATGGTCCATGCTTCTGGACCGCGTCGAGGATGCGGATGTCGATCGCATCAAGGTCCTTTTTCTTCATTCACCCGGAACCTTCTTTTCGTTCTGCCCAAACGATGGCCAACGAACCCCCAAATACAGGAGGTATCTGACCAGCCCGCATTGATTGGTCCGGTTTGATTGTTAGTCCATTGGCGGTTTGCGGTCCATCGGGATAATGGTTTCAGCCGCTTCTACCGCGCATCGGCGATATCGGCTTTTGGGTCACGGATGATCCTCCCGCGCGACCTCCAGACACTTCCGCCTGGCGCCATTTAGCCGGCACCCGACACCTGGGTGTCCGCTATCCACAGAAAACGGCCCCGGTTTAGCGCAACTGTTCGGGTCCGCCTGTAGCCAGAAGCAGTCATGGGAATAGCGTCGGGATAGCACATGATTGCACCATCGAGATAACGTGCCCATGGTTCGCTAGCCAACCTGATCTGGATAGGGGCGGTCTTGATTATAGTGTTTGAACCGGCGCAACAGCTCCGGCGTGGTCGCCGCGTAACGGTCAAGCGCTGGTAGGTCGAAGTTCGGCAACATCGATAAATCGAGCTGCTCTGGATCGCCGTTCAGGGCAGCGGTTATAATGCAGTACCAAAGACCGTACTGCCATTGGGCGACACCTATTTCCTTGAGGTACGCTCTCGGAGCCGACATTTCCTTGCAGCCAGTTGGCTCCTTATAGGGCGGCAGCAAATTGCCCAGGCCATGCGCGGACGCCTTCCTCGCCACCATGCGAGACCCCACCCCGCAACCGGCCCAAATCACCTCACGAGCCAAACAATTGCCAAAATCAGTTTTTTAACAGGCCCTGTATTCCCAGAACTCCTGTCCCAGAACTCCCCCCGGAACTCCGAACTCCTGCCGGGCAAACGCACTCATACTTTGATATTTCAGCGCAGGAGTCCTGCCTCGCGGTAGTACCTGAGCGCCCCTGGATGAACTGGCATCACCGCCTCGTCAGGCACCATGTCCTTGATGTCCAGGGTCGACAGCACGGGGTGCAAGCGCCGGAAATCCGCGAAATTCTCGAACACAGCCTTGACCACGTCATATGCCAGCTCATCTGACTGATTGCTCGATGTGACGAGCATGGCCTGCGTGCCGATTGTCGGCACATCGTCGGGGTTGCCATTGTACATGCCGCCGGGGATGACGGAGGCGATGTAATAGGAATGGGTCGCCAGGAGCCGATCGATTGGCGGGCCAGCGACACGCACCAGCTTCGCCTGGCAGCCCGTCGTCGCCGCCTGGGTCAGCCCGTTAGGATGCCCCGCCTGAAAAAAAATCGCGTCGACTTTGTCGCTGCAAAGCGCCTGGTTCTGTTCGGCGGGCCCGAGTTCCAGCACAAGTTCGGCATCCGATATCGTCCAGCCGTAAAATCCGAGGACGATATCGCGCGTGAAGGTATATCCGGCGCCACTCTTCCCGATGCCGAGGCGCTTGCCGCGCAAATCCTGGAAATCCCGTATGCCGGTATCGGCGCGGGCGACAACGGTAAACGCTTCCGGGTAAAGTGCGATCAACATGCGCAGCTTCGGATCGCGACCGGCGGCGGCAAACGGTCCCTCGCCATGGAAAGCGGCATAGGCGACGTCGGTCTGCGAAAGGCCAAACGTTGCCTCCCCGCTCTCGATTCGCCGGATATTCGCCACCGAGCCGCCGGAACTCACCGCCACGCACGGCACTTCCTGATGCTCGTCCACCAGATTGAACATGCGGCAGATCGCATTTCCGACGGGATGATAGATGCCGCCGGGGGTTCCGGTGGCAAGTGTGTAGGGAGCGGGAGCGAGGGCAACGGACACCGCCATGCAACCCGCAACGGTGCTGGCCAGGATCGCCGCCGCAAGGCGAAGCGCGTGTCTCAACGGCATGACCGACTCCTTCTTTGCCCTCCGGGTTGGCGGGTCTCACATGTCGAGCTCATACAGGATCTTCGAGCCGTCACGCTCGAACTCGCCACGCACCCAGAGGTTATCCTTGTCGTACCAGATGCTGCCGGCGAGATAGGGCGTGATGAACGTGTAGCGGGTGGTGCGAATCTGGCGGCCGCCGATCGCGATTTGCTCATCGGCAGACTTGCGGGCGCTGACGCCAATGATGCCGCCATGCTGCGCGTCGACCACCGTTGCCTGCTCAAGCACCGCCGCGGTCCACAGGCTGTTTGAAGTCAAGGTCTCGGCGGATGCGATAAAGGGGCCGCCCTTGCTCACGACGCGAAATCCCTGGGGCGTCGCCGTGCCCTCAACATGGAGGGTCTCGCCATGCTCCACCGTTTCGCTGCTCAGTGACATCAGCCGCCCGGCGCGCCAGGTCTCACTGGAGCGGTGACTGTATGCGAACATGGTAAAGAAGGCGACTTTCACCAGGAGATGAATTTCGGTGTTGACCCGCGTCTCTCCGGTTGCCGACGAATACGCGATAGTGTGGGTGCCGATCCTGGACCCCTTGTACAGGACCGTGAATTGTCGATCGCCGGCCGCCGCCGGCAAGACGATTGCAGTCGCGGCATGAGCGGCGCGGGGAAAAGCGCAACCGGCCGCCCCGGCAAGTCCGG
>JBFFGY010000068.1:0-9527 GCA_041557215.1 Alphaproteobacteria bacterium | reverse complement strand
CCGCAGGGCTATGGCGGCGCGGCTGCGGATATAGCGCGTCGGCTTCGCCGCCGACCAGCGGCGCGGGTTGGGCAGGATGGCGGCCAGCCTGGCGGCCTCGCGCAGATTCAGCCGTCTGGCCGGTTTGCCGAAATAATGCTGTGCGGCGGCCTCAATCCCGTAAATCCCCGGTCCCCATTCGATGACGTTGAGGTAGACCTCCATGATCCGCCGCTTGCCCCAGGCCCATTCGATCATGAAGGTGAATGGCACCTCCATTCCCTTGCGGACATAGGTCCGACCGGGCCAGAGGAACACGTTCTTCGAAGTCTGCTGGCTGATCGTGCTGCCGCCGCGCATGCCCCCCTCCCCGCGCACCTGGTCGGCCGCGGCCTCGAAGATCGCCGCCCAGTCGAACCCATCATGCTCGCAGAACAGATTGTCTTCCAGGGCGATCACCGCCGCCGGGACATGACGCGACACCTTCTCCAGGGGCACCCATTCCTTCTTTATACCTTCGCCCTCGAACAGCCGGAATACCATCAACAGGGTGCCGGGGGGCGCGAAGT
The DNA here is from genome assembly GCA_041557215.1 of Alphaproteobacteria bacterium. Taxonomy (GTDB): domain Bacteria; phylum Pseudomonadota; class Alphaproteobacteria; order UBA8366; family JADFVY01; genus JADFVY01. Next base: position 8,979 of record JBFFGY010000068.1, on the reverse strand, counting down.
CGCGGTACAGCAGGACGGCGGCGGGCGGCAACGTCACCGCCAGCAACAGCAGCATGACCGCGATCCGGAACATCCGGCGCAGCCAGACCCGCGGCTCCCAGAAGGGATCGCGCCAGAAGAACAGGCCGTATCCGCCCGCTTTCCCGGAGATTCGCCGCCTGTTACGGCTACGCCAGAACAATATCGCCTACCTCCGGCTGCTCTTTTGATCCGGCCGGCGCCCTCCCCGCGCGGCAACCTTCGAAAACCGCCATTTTCAGCGGAAAATATGTATGAAGGGTTAATTGCCGATCAGACCGTCGGCCTTTGGACAAAGCCGGGGTCGTCCGGCACTTCGTCCTCATATTCCCGAATATTTCGAATGCGGGCGTCCGGCGGTCCCTCGCTACAGAATTCCACCATATGCCGGACGACGGACTCCGGGCCATAGAACAGCGCCTCCACCGTTCCCTCGCGCCGGTTGCGCACCCAGCCTTCGAGCCCGCGCGCGTTCGCCCATTCGTTGACCCACCAGCGGAACCCGACCCCTTGGACGCGGCCCTCTATAACGACGCGGACCGCGATGACCTTATCCGGGCCTTTCTTCTTTGCCTTAGCCATCCGCCACCTGGAACTCCAAGATCTTCTCGTCGACCGCAAGGCTGGACCCGGACGCCGCATGAATGGCGGCGACGGTTCCGTCGCGCTCGGCACGCAGTATGTTTTCCATCTTCATGGCTTCCACCACCGCCAGTTCCTGGCCGGCCTTCACCTCTTCTCCCTCTGCCACCGACAGGCGCACCAGCAGCCCCGGCATGGGCGAAAGGAGATAGCGCGACAGGTCGGGCGCGACTTTCTCGGGCATCATGCGTTGCATTTCGGCGCCGCGCACGGTCAGGACTTTTACATCCGCCTGGCTGCCGGCATGGGTCAGGCGATAGGCGATGCCGGATCGGTCGATCTGGATGCAGACCGGCCGGGCATTGACCTCGCCACGGAACATCGGCTCGCCGGGCCGCCAGTCGGTGCGCACCGCATAGGTATGGCCGGCCACCGAGATATCGGCGCCATGCCCGTTCAGGGCCGCCGTCAGCGGATATTCCTCGCCGCCTATCAGGGCGACAAAATCGTCCCCTACATTACGTTCATGGCCGCGCATCTGGCCCGAGATCGTGGCCGCGCGTTCCTCCAGCATACGATGCAGTGTCGCCGCGACGGCGACCAGCAGCCTGGGGTCGTCATGCATCGCATCCTCCTGCCGGAAGCCCTCGGGATATTCCTCGTCTATGAAGCCGGTGGACAGCCGCCCTTCCTGGAAGCGCGGATGCGCCATCAGGGCCGCCAGGAAAGGTATATTGTGGGAAACCCCGCGGATGTAATAGGCGTCCAGTGCGCCGCGCATGCGCTGGATCGCCTCGTCGCGGGTGCGCCCGCCGGCGATCAGCTTGGCGATCATAGGATCGTAATACATGCTGATCTCGCCGCCTTCGTAAACGCCGGTATCGACACGCACGCCGCCGGTTTCCTCGGGCGGGCTGTACCGGGTCAGCCGGCCGATCGACGGCATGAAGTTACGGAACGGATCCTCGGCATAGACGCGCGCCTCGACGGCCCAGCCTTCCAGCTTCACATCCTTCTGGCCGAAGGACAGTTTCTCGCCCGCGGCGACGCGGATCATCTGCTCCACCAGGTCCAGCCCGGTGACATATTCGGTAACCGGATGCTCCACCTGCAGGCGCGTGTTCATTTCCAGGAAATAGAAATTGCGGTCCTTGTCGACGATGAATTCCACCGTCCCCGCCGAGCGGTAATCCACCGCCTTGGCCAGCGCAACCGCCTGGGCGCCCATCTCGGCGCGGGTCTTCTCGTCCAGGAAGGGCGACGGCGCCTCTTCGATCACCTTCTGGTGCCGGCGCTGGATGGAACATTCGCGTTCGCCCAGATGCACCACATTGCCATGCCCGTCGGCCAGCACCTGGATTTCAATATGGCGCGGCTCCACGATATATTTTTCGACGAAGACGCGGTCGTCGGCGAAACTGGACTTCGCCTCGCTGACCGCGGAACGGAAGCCTTCCTCGGCCTCGGCGTCGTTGCGGGCAATGCGCATGCCCTTGCCGCCGCCGCCGGCCGAGGCCTTGATCATCACCGGATAGCCGATCTCGCGCGCGACCTTTACCGCTTCCTTGCCATCCTTCAGGATTCCCATATAGCCGGGGACCGTACTGACCCCCGCCTCATGCGCCAGTTTTTTGGATTCGATCTTATCGCCCATCGCCGCGATGGCCTTGATGCCAGGGCCGATGAAAGCGATCTTTTCCTTCTCCAGCGCCTTGGCGAAGGCGGCGTTTTCCGACAGGAAGCCATAGCCGGGATGCACGGCCCCGGCCCCAGTATCGCGGATCGCCTGCAGGATATTGTCGGCGACCAGGTAGCTTTCCGCCGAAGGCGCCGGCCCGACTCGCACGGCCTCGTCAGCCATTTCCACATGCAGGGCGCCAGCATCGGCATCGGAATAGACCGCAACGGTCGCGATACCCATGCGGCGGGCAGTGCGGATGACGCGGCAGGCGATTTCACCTCTGTTGGCGATCAGTATCTTTGAAAACACGGCCCCTGTTCCTGGACTGGCTATTTTTACCTGTCACGGTTTGTGGCCTGGCCAGCACAGGCGCTGCACCGCATCAATCCCGCAGACCTTATTACACCCAACCTTCGCACCGCCGCAACATGCGCTTATTCGGCGGCGGCCCTTGTGTCCTCCAGCGCTTCCGAGCGGGCGGGCAGGCTGACCTTAGCGGTCGTTCCCTTTCCGATCTCGCTCTGGAGCGAAAACTCCCCGTTCAGCATCCTGCAATAGTGCCTTGTGATGGTCAGCCCCAGCCCCGTTCCGCCATATACGCGGCTGACCAGGTTGTCGTGCAGGGTGAAATCGTCGAACAGCGAATCCGCATGGTCCACATGCATTCCGATGCCGGTGTCGGAAATTTCAATACCAATCCGGTCGGCCGCCAAGTCCTGGCTGACCTTGACCGATATTCTTCCGTTCCTCGTGAATTTCGCAGCGTTGCCGACAAGATTAGTCAAAATACTGAGAACCTTTGCCATGTCGGAGACGATTTCGATGTCCAGGTCCGGCATTTCCACAAGAATTTCGTTCCCGTTACGCTGGCTCTGGGGTTCGGCGGTTTTCAGGGTCGTCGGGATCAAATTCCTGACGTTGCAGGGCTCCAGATCCAGACTTTCCCCTCCGGACTCTATCTTCGAGAGATCCAGTATGTCGTCCACCAGCGCCAGCAGGCGATGGCCGGACTCCCTGATATCCGAGGCATAATCGCGATAGCGCGGCGGGTCGACATTCCCCAGATGCTGGTCGGCGATAATTTCCGAAAAGCCGATCACCGCATTCAGGGGGGTTCTGAGTTCATGGCTCATGTTGGCCAGGAAACGCGACTTCGCCTGGTTCGCCTTTTCCGCCTCCTCCCTGGCATGACGCAGTTCCGCCTCGACCTCGTTGCGATAGCCGATCTCTCTCACGAGCCTGTCATTCTTGGAGTCCACATCGGCCCGGCTTTCCTCCAGTGCATGATGCTGGCCGTAAATGATACTGTTTGCGTGGCCGATCACCATCAGCAATCCCGCATATAGCAGGCCGAACACGATCGCCAGCCCGACCAGCAGAACAGCCGATATCGCATTGATTTCATCCATTTTGGCGGTTACGTCCGAATATAACTCAAAAACGCCAAGCATGGTGCCCTGGTTCGAATAGAACGGCGTGTATGTTTCGACGATCTGCATGTCGCGAAGCGGTTCGACGACCCCCTCTATATACGACCTGAATTCGACCTCGCTTCGCGGCTGCCCCCCAATGCCACATGAAAACCCTGCCGGTCGTCGGCGCCCGACGCGCCGATTTCATCCGTCGCGGTGGAATAGACGATGTTTTCGTCCCTGTCATAAATCACGACCTTGACGACGGGCAGCCCCCGTACCAGGGATCTGATGGCGTCATCGACATCGGTATAGGCCTCCGCCCCGATGACCGATGCCTGCGCTCCACTGCTCCCCTTCGCGGCATATTTCTCGCAGACCGGCGAGAGGGCATTGGCGATCGTGCGGGCGAGGACCGCGTTATGCTGTTCAGCGGTCCGAACCGTCTCATCCACTTCAATATGGCGGTATAGCAGGTACAATACCGCCATAACGCCAGTCAGCGCGATCGCGTTGGCGATGGCGAAAAACCGTACCAGCCTGAACATTATCGCCGAGTCCCCCTCAACTCGATTGATGCTCCAATATCGCCCCTGTGGATTTAGCTGAGATTTACCCCCTGGAGGTTAATTTTCAGCTAATATACTCGTGGAAAAGGGATATCACTTGCTGCCCTTCACTGCGTTCCGGCGCACGCTCGTTTTGGATGGAAATTCACCATGCAAGCCACCCTCCAGACCTTAAGCCACAATTAAAATACGGTTTTGGAGGCTGTTTTATTCCCGATCAAAATGCCGCAGCCAGCCTGGAGAACGCGGTCCTCCGCTCAGCTGCTTTCCCGTTTCCTGTAAAAGGCGATGACGCCATCGTCGAACAGCTTTTCATAGTCCTCTGCACGATCCAGCTCGCTCGCCAACGGCCAAAAGCGCCGCATCATCACGCTGTCTACGTTCCAACGATCCAGCAATTTCCGCCAGTCGCTCTCCAGCCGCATGGCTTCGGCTGCCTCGGCCAGGAAATCCCCGCCATAGAAATCGAACCGCGGATCGATGAACAGCTTTGCCTTGGGGTCGACCAGCAGCAGGCAACTGCCCGATGTCGGGTCGTTGAACATGCGGTCGTCCGGCCGGCGCAATTCGGCGATCTTCTCCAAGCCCGGCATCAGCTCGTCGCACCTGCCCAGCTTCTGCGACGTCAACTGGTGGGGTATGGCCAGGGTCATGACCAGGCTGAACAGGACGACCAAAGAGAGGATCATCGTTCGAAATTCTTCAGGCGCGCCGAACAGGGTCTGCAGCGACGGGTCGCGCGACTTCATGTCGGTTGCAACATGATGCAGCGCCTTGGGCAGGATCAGCACGAAGAACAGCGCCGGCCACAACACCAGCCGCGCGGCGAACATGGCCATCGCCGTGAATACAACCAGATGCAGGATCTCCTGTGCCGCCAGGGCCCGGCGCGAAAATGTCAGCGTCACCATGAAGCCACCGAACAGCAGCATCAGAAGCTGCCCTTGACCCCACTTCATGTTGAGCGCCTGCAGCTCGTCCACATTGGCGGTATGGCTGGCCTGTGCCGACAGGTCGATGATCCGCTCATAAATATGCAGACCATAGGGATTGGCCAGGCTAACGATAAAAGCCAGGGCGATGACGATCAGGTATGTACGTGGCGCCAGCGGCCGTCCTTCGATCTCGGGGTCGGCGGGCTCGAAGCGGCGGCGGCCGGAAAATTCCAGGTAATCGCCCGCCATCATCAGGGCGAGCGAAATTATGCCTAGAATCACGCCCATATGGATGTTGCCCCACAACAGGTACATCACGCCGATGATCGCGAAACCGCCGCGCGCGAGTTGCCCGCGGCGCATCCGAGCCAGCGTGACATACTGGATCAGCAGGAACAGTGTCGTCATCAGGCCCGGCCGGATAGACATGTTGATGGTGATGATCAGCATCGCGATGGCGCCCACGGCCACGGTCAGAACATAGGGCACGCGCTTGGGCAAGCCGCCGAACAGCGGGATCAGCAAGTAGATTCCGACCACAAGCAGCATGAAGATGCGGATCAGCCAGTCGGTACCGATGAGGTCCACAATTACCGCCAGCCCCACCTCGAACAGCCACTGGTACTGAACCCATTCCACCTGCGCATGCGTCCAGGAGAATATATCGGTACCCGGCAAACCGCCTTGATCAATTACCGCGCGGCCTGCTCCCAGCAGCCACGGATAGTCCACGGTGATCGCGTCGCTCATCATGGCGACCATGAAATTGTTGACCCCGGGGCCAAGGGCAATGGCCATCACCAGCAGCATGGCCACCGCCCAGGACAGTTGGATCAGCCTTTCACGCGTCATTCGAATTCCCGGTATTGTTCCGCCATGCACCCAGCGCGCCTGGCAGAAGCAAGATAACCTTACAGCCAGTTAATTCGGTGTAAAGGTGCATGGGGAATTCATGGCTGTAGACGAAAAAAAGCGCCGCCGAAGCGACGCTTTTTCATTTTTTCGGGCGGCGGCGGCCAGAACCTGCCTTGCCGGCCCGATAGCCGCAGGTTACCTGCCGTTGAGGCAGCCCATCTGACCGGTCAGGACCGGCACCAGAACACCATCGGCTTCACGGCAGATGGAGACAAATCCCGCCGCGGAGGAAACCGGGAAGGTCGCGGTCTGTCCGCCGGCCGGGCCGGTACTGAACGAACCGACGACGCCGGCGCAGCTTTCCAGGCCTGCGTCATTGTTGGCGACGAGGTAGACCTGGCCCGCCATCAGGTCGGTAACGTCGATGCCGAGATAGTTGGCGCGCCCGATCTTCAACGTCGACGCCGCGCCGTAACCGTCACTTTCGCAATTCGGCGCGGTCACTTCCGCAGTGCAGGCGATTGCGTCCAGCGTCGGAAGAAGAACGGCGCCTTCCGCGCCACCGGCGGTCGCGGTCGACGGCATGGCCGCGGCCAGCCCCAGAACACCGAAAATGGCGATATAGTTTTTCATTGCACGTCCTCTCGCTTATTCGTTTTTGGATAAATGCGTCTCATAACCCGTATTAGTGGAAATGCACTTATATCAATTGACACGGACACAAGAAAGAAATTTCCCCTAAAAGTCGTTATATATGGGGAGATATACTCTTGCATTAAGAGGGACAACCACCGCCACACCCACTTTTATTCATTGTTATTCAATGAAATAAGAGAGTCAGTGTGGAGCTCATTGTTCTGAAAAGGATAGTCCCGCAACCCGCGGCACAGGCTGCCCAGGCCGTGGGAAAGATCGCAACACCATCAAAGGCAGCCACTACCGGCGTAATATATCCAGCAGACCCATCGCCCATGCGGCATGCAGGGCCAGCGGCGCGCCCCAGCCGACCATCGGCAGCAGGAACCAGGGCCGGTCCGACAAAACAATGTTGATCGGTACCAGAAGCAGCATTACCGCGAAATAGACCATCAGATGGATGATGAAGCCGCGCAACCTGCGGCGCGCGCGTTCAGTGGCCTGCTCCTCGGCATCCATGGAACACCTCATTCGGCCGGCGGCGGCAGCCGAACCCTGCCGTCCGCGTCCAGCGGGAAGAACGGATTGTAGGCCACCTCCCACAGATGCCCGTCGGGATCGGCGAAATAACCGGAATAGCCGCCCCAGAACACCTTCTGGCCGGGTTTTGCCAGGGTCGCCCCGGCCGCTACCGCCTCGGCCAGCACCCGGTCGACATCGGCTTCGCTGGCGACATTGTGAGCCAGGGCAAAGCCGCCGAAACCTTCTCCCTCGGCCGAGACCCCGGCATCCTCGGCCAGTGCCTCGCGCCCGTACAGGCCCAGCACCACACCGCCTGCGTCGATGAAACAGACTGACTCATTGCCGGCCGCGGACTCGCGCCAGCCCAGCCCGTCGCAATAGAATCGCCGGGCCCGCCCGATATCGGCGGAGCCGAGAGTAACAAGGCTTACCCGCTGTTCCATTTGTCTTTCTGCTACAGCGGGATGTTCCCGTGTTTCTTCCACGGGTTTTCGAGATCCTTGTCCTTCAGCATGGCCAGGGCGCGGTTGACCCGCTTGCGGGTATTGTGCGGCATGATCACGTCGTCGATGAAGCCCAGCGAGCCGGCGACGAAGGGATTGGCGAATTTGGTCCGGTATTCCTCGGTCCGCGCCTCGATCTTTTCCTTATCACCGATATCGGCCCGGAAGATGATCTCCACCGCGCCCTTCGGCCCCATCACCGCGATCTCGGCGGTCGGCCATGCGTAATTCACGTCGCCCCGCAGATGTTTCGACGCCATGACGTCATATGCCCCGCCATAGGCCTTGCGGGTGATCACCGTTACCTTGGGCACCGTCGCCTCGGCATAGGCGAACAGCAGCTTCGCGCCATGCTGGATGATGCCGCCATATTCCTGGGCCGTGCCGGGCAGGAAGCCGGGTACATCGACGAAGGTGACGATCGGGATGTTGAAGCAGTCGCAGAAGCGCACGAAACGCGCCGCCTTGCGCGAGGAAGCGATATCCAGACAGCCGGCCAGCAACATCGGCTGGTTGGCGACGATGCCGACGGTCGAGCCTTCCATGCGGGCGAATCCGGTGATGATGTTGGCGGCATATTTGGGCGCGATCTCGAAGAAATCGCCCTCGTCGACAACCTTCTCGATCAGTTCCTTCATGTCATAGGGTTTGTGCGGGTCCGCTGGCACCAGCGTATCGAGCGACAACTCCATGCGTTCGGCCGGGTCTTCGGTCGGCCGCACCGGCGGCTCCTCGTGGTTACTGGCCGGAAGAAAGTCGATAAAGCGCCTCAGTTCCGCCAGCGCCTCCACGTCATTGCCGAAGGCCAGGTCCGCCACGCCGGAAACACTCGAGTGTGTCTCCGCCCCGCCGAGCTGCTCCTGGGTGACCTCTTCATGGGTCACCGTCTTCACCACATCCGGGCCGGTGACGAACATGTACGAACTGTCCTCGACCATGAAGATGAAGTCGGTTATCGCCGGGGAATAGACCGCGCCGCCGGCGCAGGGGCCCATGATCAGTGAAACCTGCGGCACCACGCCGGAGGCCAGCACGTTGCGCTGGAACACGTCGGCATAGCCGGCCAGCGACGCCACGCCTTCCTGGATGCGCGCGCCGCCGGAATCATTCAGCCCGATGACCGGTGCGCCCACCTTCATCGCCTGGTCCATGATCTTGCAGACCTTCTCCGCGAAGGTCTCGGAGAGGGATCCGCCGAAGACGGTGAAATCCTGGGCGAAGACGTACACCGGCCGGCCATCAATCCTGCCGTGGCCGGTTACGACT
>JBFFGY010000067.1:0-9598 GCA_041557215.1 Alphaproteobacteria bacterium | reverse complement strand
GCCGTCGACGCCACGGTGGCAAGGGTTTCCGCGCTCGACGAGGTGCCGGCGGCCGTGGCCGATTATCTGCGCGGCGAAAACCTGCCGACCAGCCTGAAGATGGCGCCCGATCCGAAGCTCGACGCCTGTTCCTGGGACAAGGCGCCGATGCTGGACATCGCCTACGGCAAGGCCGAGCCGGAAGACCAGGTCACCGTCACCGGGGCCTTCGCCGGCACCGCCGAAAGCGGCACGCTGATGCTGGCCTCCGGCCCGGAATCCCCCACCACCCTCAATTTCCTTCCCGACACCCATATCGTGATCTTGCGCGCCGGCGAAGTGGTCGGCGCTTACGAAGAGGCCTGGGACCGGCTACGCGCCACGGGGCGGATGCCGCGCGCGGTCAATTTCGTCACCGGCCCGTCGCGCAGCGGCGATATCGAACAGACCCTGCATCTCGGCGCCCACGGGCCTCGCCGGCTCCATATCATCATGGTGGAGGGGGATGGCTGAGCGCGGCAAATCGCGGAAGGACGAGGCGGATTTGTGGAAGGCCGTCACCAGGGACGTGAAGCCGCTGAAACGAGGGCCCGCGCCAAGGCTGGCGCCCGAACCGGAGCCGGAAACGACGAAGCCCAAGGCCAAAAAGGCAGCCAAACCTCGGATGGCCGCCCCCGTTCGCCCACCGGCACCGCCACCGATCCCTCGGCGCGAACTCAGCCACGGCCAGGCGCCGGATCTCGACAAACGTTCCCTGGAACGGCTGCGCCGCGGGCAGATCCCGATCGAAGCGGAAATCGACCTGCATGGCCATACGCTGGAAGCCGCGCATCGTGTCCTCAATGCCTTCATCGCCGGCCATGCCGCCGCCGGCCGGCGCTGCGTGCGGGTGATCACCGGCAAGGGCAGCTTCCGCGAGGGCGGCGGCGTGCTGAAGACCGAGGTTCCCCGCTGGCTCAACGAGCCGCCGCTGCATGACAGTATCCTGGCCTTCACCCATGCGCGTCGCGACGATGGCGGCGAGGGCGCGCTCTATGTGCTGCTGCGTCGTCGTCGTCCGCGGGGACCGGGGCGGTGACGCCGTTCGGCCGGAGGGTCCGCGCCCTGCGCGACCAGAACGGGGTGAATCTCCAGGACATGGCCGCCGCGCTGGGGGTTTCGACCTCCTACCTGTCGGCGCTGGAACATGGCCGCCGCGGCCGGCCCAGCCGCACCCGCGTCCACGAAATCTGCCAATATTTCAACCTGGTCTGGGACGAGGCCGACGAACTTCAGCGCCTCGCCCGCATCTCGCACCCGCGCGTGACCGTCGATACCTCCGGCCTCACCCCGGAAGCCACAGAGCTCGCCAACGAACTCGCTAACCGGATCAGGAAACTGCCGGCCAGCAAGGTAAAGGCGCTGCTGTCGCTGTTGAAGGACTAGATGCGCCCAACATTTCCCGTCATTGCGAGCGAAGCGAAGCAATCCAGCCTGTAAACGCCAAGCTGGATTGCCGCGGCGCTACGCGCCTCGCAATGACACTGAGAGTTCGGCACTCTACAAAATAAACTTGCTGAGATCCGCTTCCTTGGCCAGGTCGCCGACCTGATCGCGGACGTAATCCGCGTCGATGATGATGGTCTCGCCGCCGCGGTCGGTGGCGGTGAAGCTGATTTCCTCCAGCAGGCGCTCCAGCACGGTATGCAGGCGGCGCGCGCCGATATTCTCGATCCGCGAATTGATGTCCGCCGACAGGAAGGCGATCTCGTCGATGGCGTCGTCGGTGAATTCCAGCGTCACCTCCTCGGCGCCCATCAGCGCCACATACTGCTTGATCAGGCTGTTTTCCGGCTCTTTCAGGATGCGGATGAAATCCTCGCGCTTAAGCGCCTGCAATTCCACACGGATCGGCAGGCGGCCCTGCAGTTCCGGCAGCAAATCCGATGGCTTCGCCAGATGGAAGGCGCCCGAGGCGATGAAAAGGATATGGTCGGTCTTGACCGAACCATGCGTGGTGGCCACCGTCGTGCCCTCGATCAGCGGCAGCAAATCGCGCTGCACGCCCTCGCGGCTGACATCGGCGCCGCTGCGCTCGGCCCGTGCGGTGATCTTGTCGATCTCGTCCAGGAAGACGATGCCGCTCTGCTCCACCGCGTCCAGCGCGCTGCGCACCACCGCCTCGTCGTCCAGCAGCTTGTCGCTTTCCTCCGCAACCAGCACCTCGTAGGATTCCAGCACCGACATGCGGCGTGGCTTGGTACGGCCACCCATCATCTTGCCCAGCATGTCGTTGAGGTTCAACATGCCCATCTGCGCGCCCGGCATGCCCGGAATGTCGAAGGTGGCCATGCCGCCCCCGCCGGTATCACTGACCTCGATCTCGATTTCCTTGTCGTTCAGCTCGCCTTCCCGCAACCGTTTCCGGAAGCTCTGGCGCGTCGACGGGCTGGCTCCGGGGCCGACCAGCGCATCCAGTACCCGCTCCTCGGCCGCCAGTTCGGCCTTGGCCAACACCTGCTTTCGCAGGTTTTCGCGGGTCATGTGGATGGAGACCTCGGCCAGGTCGCGGACGATCTGCTCCACATCGCGGCCGACATAGCCGACCTCGGTGAATTTGGTCGCCTCTACCTTGATGAAGGGCGCGTTGGCCAGCCGCGCCAGGCGGCGCGCGATCTCGGTCTTGCCCACGCCGGTCGGGCCGATCATCAGGATGTTCTTCGGCAGCACCTCCTCGCGCATTTCTTCCGGCAATTGCTGGCGGCGCCAACGGTTGCGCAGCGCAATGGCGACGGCGCGCTTTGCGTCGGCCTGGCCGACAATATAGCGGTCGAGTTCGGAAACGATTTCGCGGGGGCTGAAAGCGGTCATAACTTCTCGATAATGATATTTTCGTTGGTGAATACGCAGATTTCGGCGGCGACCTTCATGGCGCGACGGGCGATTTCCTCTGCGTCCAGCCCGTCGACCGTGGACAGCGCGCGGGCCGCGGCCAGGGCGTAATTGCCGCCGGAACCGATGCCGATCAGCCCGTCTTCGGGCTCCAGAACGTCGCCGGTGCCGGTCACGACCAGGGACACGTTCTTGTCGGCGACCGCCATCATCGCTTCCAGCCGCCTGAGATACCGGTCGGTGCGCCAGTCCTTGGCCAGTTCAACGCAGGCGCGGGTCAATTGCCCCGGATGCTGTTGCAGCTTGGCTTCCAGCCGCTCGAACAGGGTGAAGGCGTCGGCGGTGGCGCCGGCGAAACCGACGATCACCCCGCCCTCGCCCAGCGGGCGCACCTTGCGCGCATTCGACTTGATCACCGTATTGCCAAGGCTGACCTGGCCGTCGCCGGCGATCACCACCGTGTCGCCCTTGCGCACCGAAAGAATGGTCGTGCCGTGCCAGATGCTGTTATCGGACATTAATTAATCCATTGGATCCGTTTTTGACGAGCCCTTGCGGGCCGCGCGAACCTACCCCATGTGGCATTCGAGCGCCAGTAATCAAGGTCTGCGCCGGGATGCTGGCAATCGCCGCGGCCCGGTGTTAAAACGGCGCCGCATTCACAGGAAGTGGAGATTGCCATGCGGCAGGCCAGCATCGAGCGCAATACGCGCGAAACGCAGATTTCCGTGACCGTCGGTCTGGACGGGACCGGCCGCTATGACGTGGCCACGGGGATCGGCTTTCTCGACCATATGCTGGAGCAGCTCTCGCGCCACAGCCTGATCGACCTGACGGTTCGGGCCAAGGGCGACCTGCATATCGATTTCCATCACACGACCGAGGATACCGGCATCGCCATCGGTCAGGCCGTGGCAAAGGCGCTGGGCGACCGCAAGGGCATCAACCGCTATGGCAGTGCGCTGATCCCGATGGACGAGACGCTGGCGCGCGTTGCGCTGGACTGCTCCAACCGGCCATGGCTGGTCTGGAATGTCGAGTTCAGCCAGGCCAAGCTGGGCGACTTCGATACCGAACTGTTCCGCGAATGGTTCGCCGCCTTCGCCCAGAATGCGGGGCTGACGCTGCATGTGGAATGCCTGTACGGCGTCAACAACCATCATATCGTGGAGGCCTGCTACAAGGCGCTGGCCCGTGCGCTGCGCCAGGCCGTGGAAATCGACCCGCGCCAGTCGGACGCGGTTCCCTCCACCAAGGGCGTGCTGGGCGGTGGATCGGCATGACGGTCGCCATTGTCGATTATGGGTCGGGGAACCTGCACTCTGCCGCCAAGGCGTTCGAGCGCATGGCGGACGAACCGATCCTTGTCACGGCCGATCCGGCCGCCGTGGCCGGCGCCGACCGTATCGTTCTGCCGGGTGTCGGCGCCTTTGGCGATTGCTGGGGCGGCCTGAATGCGTTGGACGGTATGGTCGAGGCGCTGGAACAGGCGGTAATTAGGGGCGGGCGGCCGTTCCTGGGCATCTGCGTCGGCATGCAGTTGATGGCCACGCGCGGGCTGGAGCATGGCGAACATCCCGGCCTGGGCTGGATTCCGGGCGAGGTCGTGCGGATCGAGCCGGCCGATCCGGCGCTGAAGGTCCCGCATATGGGCTGGAACGAGCTGGCGGTCGAGCGAGCCCATCCTGTGCTCGATGGGCTGCCGGCCGGTGCTCATATGTATTTTGTCCACAGCTACCAGTTTGTTGCGGGCGACCCCTCGCATGTTCTGGCCACCACCGACTATGGCGGGCCGGTCACGGCGGTGATCGGGCGCGACAATATGATCGGCAGCCAGTTCCATCCCGAAAAAAGCCAGAAATCCGGTCTGGCATTCATTGAAGCATTTCTGAACTGGAACCCATGAGCGGAATGGTACAGACGGAAGTTGTTGTTGCAGAATCCCTCGATACCCGCGAAATAGACGAGCTATGCGATGCAACCGCGGCGGCAATCGGGGACGGCGGTGGCTTCGGTTGGCTGACCCCGCCGCCGCGCCAGGTGATGGAAAGCTATTACAGCGGCGTTGTCCTGGTGCCGGGCCGCACATTGTTTCTTGGCCTGCTGGATGGCGTAATCGCGGGTTCGGCGCAACTGGTAAGGCCGACCCGCAACAACGAGGCGCAGGCCGCCGCCGCCAACCTGATGAGCGCATTCGTCGCGCCCTGGGCGCGTGGTCACGGGCTGGCGCGCAAAGTTACGGAGGCGGTTGAGCGCCGGGCCCGGTCAGAGGGTTTCGGCATGATCAATCTAGATGTCCGCGAAACTCAGACGGCGGCGATTTACGTCTACGAATCCATGGGCTATGTGCATTGGGGCACGCATCCGCTATATGCGCACCTCGCGGACGGGACGCTCGTGCCCGGCCGGTTCTATTACAAGGTTTTGATCGGCGAGGTTCCGGAACCTCCCGGTGGGGAGCAAGGCTGACATGATTCTTTATCCGGCAATCGACCTCAAGGAAGGCCGCTGCGTGCGGCTGGTCCGGGGCGACATGAACCAGGCGACCGTGTTCAACGACGATCCGGCGGCGCAGGCCGCAGCCTTTGCCGATTCCGGCGCGTCCTGGCTGCATCTGGTGGATCTGGACGGCGCCTTCGCGGGGAAGCCGATGAACGCGGCCGCGGTGGAAGCCATCGTCAATGAAATCGATATCCCGGTACAGCTGGGTGGCGGAATCCGGACACTGGAAACCATCGAAAACTGGCTCAGCCGTGGTGTCATGCGGGTGATCCTGGGCACCGTCGCCGTTAAGGATCCGGGGCTTGTTAAGGAAGCCTGCCGCAAGTTTCCCGGCCAGATCGCGGTCGGGATCGATGCTCGCGGTGGCCGCGTCGCCGTGGAGGGCTGGGCCGAGGAAACCGACCTTCAGGTGATAGAGCTTGCCCGGAAATTCGCGGATATCGGGGTTGAGGCCATCATTTACACCAATATTGATCGCGATGGCGTGCTGGAAGGGGTCAATATCCCCGCCACTGCCGAGTTGGCGCGGGCGGTTTCGGTACCCATTATCGCCTCGGGCGGGGTCTCATCGCTGACCGACATCCGCGGGCTGATTGCGGAAAAACGCATCGCCGGGGCCATCATCGGCCGCGCCATTTATGACGGGCGCATCGACCTGAAGGAAGCGCTGAAACTATGCTGAAGGTCCGCATCATACCCTGCCTCGACGTCAAGGACGGGCGCGTCGTCAAGGGCGTGAATTTCGTCAACCTCGTAGATGCCGGCGACCCGGTGGAACAGGCACGGGTCTATGACGAGGCGGGCGCGGACGAGTTGACCTTCCTGGATATCACCGCATCCTCCGACAATCGCGATACCATCCTGGATATCGCCGCCAGCACGGCAGAGAAATGCTTCATGCCGCTGACGATCGGCGGCGGGGTGCGGGTCACCGACGATATTCGCCGGCTGTTGCTGGCCGGGGCGGACAAGGTATCGATCAATACGGCCGCGGTGAAGCGCCCTGAATTCGTGGCCGAGGCGGCGGAAAAATTCGGCGCGCAATGCATCGTGGTGGCGATCGACGCCCGGCGCTCTGGCCCCGGCAAGTGGGAGGTATTTACCCATGGCGGGCGTGAACCGACCGGAATCGACGCGGTGGAATGGGCGAAACGCATGGCGGCGTCGGGCGCTGGGGAAATCCTGCTGACCTCCATGGACCGCGACGGCACCAAGGAAGGCTTCGATTGCGAACTGACCCGCGCCATTGCCGATTCCATCACCATCCCGGTCATCGCCTCGGGCGGGGTCGGCAATCTGGACCATATGGTCGAAGGCGTGCGTAAGGGCCATGCCGCGGCTGTCCTGGCAGCGTCGATCTTCCATTTCGGCACCTATTCCATTCAGGAAGCCAAGGAACATATGGCCAAGGCCGGCATCCCGGTGCGGCTGGACGGCTGACCGGGCGGCAAGCCGATGACCTTCCGCCTGGACAAGGTTGTCCCATGGGGTCGGAACCTCTTCGAATATTGCGCGATGTTCGACCTCGACGAAGGGGATCTGGCAAGCTGCATCCTTGGCTGTGCCGATGGGCCGGCCAGTTTCAATGCCGAACTCACGGACCGGGGTGGGTATGTCGTTTCAGCCGACCCGCTCTACCGTTTCCGAGCTGAAGAACTCAGGGCCAGGATCAGGGAAACGAGCGGGGAAGTGCTGGCCCAGACGCGCATCAATCAGGACCGGCTCGTCTGGAACAGTATTTCGTCCGTTGAAGAGCTTGGCCGCAGACGCTTGGCAGCGATGGACCGCTTCCTTTCCGACTACGATGCCGGCCGCCATGCGGGACGGTATGTTGCGGCATCGCTGCCCGCCCTGCCTTTCCCGGACAAGGCTTTCGCGCTGGCTATTTGCTCCCATTTTCTGTTTCTTTACAGTGAGTTGCTGGATAGGAATTTCCATTACTCGGCCATCCGCGAACTCTGCCGTGTGGCGGGCGAGGCGCGGATTTTTCCGCTGTTGGATCTATCGGGCGAAACCTCGCCCCATCTCGCTCCCGTGACGAAGATGCTGGAAGGCGACGGTTATGCGGTGTCTGTGCGGCGTGTCGATTACGAATTCCAGAAAGGCGGCAACCAGATGATGCGTATTAGCAACCTGTGATAACAAAGCGGCCCCACGGCATATAGGGCGTCGCATCCGCCGATAATTTCTGCTAGTCAGGCACCATGAACGAGATCGACGCAACCATCCTGGATCGGCTGTTCGCCACCATCGAATCGCGCAAGGGAGCGGACCCGTCCAGCTCCTGGACGGCGAAGCTGCTTGCCGGTGGGCCGGAAAAGGTGGCCAAGAAGCTGGGCGAGGAATCGACCGAGACCATCATCGCTGCCCTGGCCCAGGACAAGGCGGCGCTGGCCAATGAAAGCGCCGATCTGCTCTATCATCTGCTGGTCCTGTGGGCCGCGAAGGGCATCGCGCCGGAGGATGTGTGGCAGGCGCTGCAGGCGCGCAAAGGAACCTCCGGGATCGAGGAAAAGGCGTCCAGGAAGGCTTGAGAAAACAGGGGACCCGGGCCGGGAAACAACCCGTTTTCAGGGATGGGTGAGCCCGCGACCGCGGGCCGCCGAAGCGGCGAGAGCCAAGGGCGCGGATGCGCCCGCCCGGCGACTGAGGGAAAAGAAAAGGAATAATCAATGGTGTACGACGAGAACAATATCTTCGCGAAGATCATCCGCGGGGAAATCCCCTGCAACAAGGTCTATGAGGACGATTACGCGCTGGCCTTCCACGATATCAACCCGCAGACGCCGGCCCATGTGCTGGTGATCCCCAAGGGCCCTTATGTCTCGTCCGACGACTTTGCGGAAAAGGCGTCCGACGCGGAAATCGCCGGCCTGATGCGCGCCGTCGGCAAGGTGGCGCGCGACCTGGGCGCCGTGCCCGGCGGCTATCGCATGCTGTCGAACCACGGCCGCGACGCCCACCAGGAAGTCCCGCACTTCCACATCCATGTTTTCGCCGGCAAGGATCTCGGCCGGATGATCAAGCCGGTCGACAAGTAGTCCCGCAGCCCGCGCCGCAAACCCGTCGCCGACGGACGGCCTTCAGTCCAGCGGCGCCATGATTTGGGCGTAGGGTGTGCCCTTCCACATTACGTACGGGCCGCCATTTTTCGGATCGGTCGGTATACCGTCGAGCGCGGCTGTATCGGGAATGACGATCATCAGATGCGGCCCCTCCACAACCCATTGATTGTCGGCCGTTTCCTTATCGGCGAAGGGGTCGATATTGCTGCCCCCGCCGTCGCCCGCCAGCATGTAGGCGGTGCCGACGGTATCGATTTTCACCGGCTGCTTGCTCATCCAGGCCTTGGCCCAGCCTAGCCAGGCTTGATCGAGGCACATGGAATTCACCACCTCGGACCCCGGCGTGCGCGGCATGCAGACATAGTTCGAGCTGCCTTCGCGCAGAACATTGCCCTCCCAGTCATGAACCGCGGAAACGGCGGCCAGACCCGGTGGCGCGGCAGACAGCGCCTCCTTGATCATGGCTTCCTTCGATGTGTCCGCGATGGCGGGAGTGTTGACGGCGATAGCCAACAACCCCACGGCCGCGAGGTGCGGCAGGCGATAATTGCTCATTGAAATCTCCCCGGTTTCTGGATTCCCTAACCCAAGTTGCGACATAACGTCGCACAACGCGAGCCTGAAATCCGACAATTTTCGCGCTCAACGAGACCTTGCACGCCAACTCACCGCCCTGGCGCGAGCCTTCGGTAACTCAACGCTTCCGCCACATGAATACGGCGAACATCCGACGAGCCGTCGAGGTCAGCCAGTGTGCGGGCCACGCGCAGCACCCGGTGATAGCCGCGCGCGGTCAGGCGCAAGGCCTCCGACGCCTCGGCCAGAAGCTTGCGCCCCGGCTCATCGGGCGTAGCGACCTCTTCCAGCAGTTTGCCGTCGGCTTGTGCATTGGTTCGAAGCCGGCGTTCCTCCGGCAGATGGGCAAAACGATCGGCCTGCAGCCTCCGCGCTGCCGCGACCCGTTCGGCAACCTGCGCCGAGCCTTCGGCCGGCGGCGGCAAGCTAAGGTCGGCAGGGCTTACCGCCGGCACGTCGACATGCAGATCGATGCGGTCGAAAAGCGGCCCCGAAATCTTCGCCTGGTAGTCTTGGGCGCAGCGCGGCGCCCGGGCGCAGGCGATGGAGGGATCGTCCAGATGGCCGCAGCGGCAGGGATTCATCGCCGCGACCAGCTGGAAGCG
>JBFFGY010000066.1:0-9601 GCA_041557215.1 Alphaproteobacteria bacterium | reverse complement strand
GGTTCCTGGTAGGCCGACTTGACGATGATTTCTGCCACATCCAGCCGAATCGGCGGAAGATGATCGAAGGTAATATCCGGATATCTCGGCTTGTCGGGCGGCTGGCAGGCCGCCAGCGCCAACGCCGTCAACGGCAAAAGCACAAATGAAATAAAGCGACGCATCTCTAGCCCTCCTCTGCGGCAGCATTCAGTAGGCGGCAAACATAACTTGCCGTACCGCCGGGGATCAAGTTTCGAACAGGCTGGCGATTTCGGCCTCGTCGAAACTGCTGGTATCATTGCAGAACTGGCAGGTGATATCGACCTTGCCATCCACCGTCAGCGCCTCAACTTCCTGGCGTGGCAGCGATGACAGGATTCGCGCCGCCCGTTCGCGCGAACAGCGGCATCCGAAGGCCAGAACCTGCTGATCGTATATCCGCACACCGTCCTCATGGAACAGACGGAACAACAGGTCGGCGGGCGCCAAAGCCGGATTCAGCAACTCCGAGGCGCTGACGCTGCTCATCAAAATTACCGAACGCCGCCAGGCCTCGTCACGTTCCTCGATCGCGACGATCGCCTCCTGGTCCGGCAGGCGCTGCAGCATGAGCGCGCCTGCGCACCATTTGCCGGCCTCGTTAAGCCCCGCCGTGACCTGCAGCACCGCAGAGAATTGTTCGGACTGCTGGAAATAATGATCGATGCATTCCGTCAGGCTGTCGCCGGAAAGCTCCACAATACCCTGATAGCGCTCGGTATACTCGCCCTGGTCTACGGTGAAGGCCAGATAACCCTTGCCGACGAGGCTGCGCACGGGCGCGGCCGCGATCTCGGCCTCGCTCGGCAGCTCACCCGAAAGCTCCGCATAGCCTCGAATCGAACCGGCGCTGGTGACATCGGCAACCAGCATGCTGACGGGCCCGTCGCCTTTGAGCTGCAGGGTAAATACACCGTCATATTTCAAAGCGGCCGACAAGGTGGCCGCCAATGCCAGGGCTTCCGCAAGGAGGGCGGCCACCGGCAACGGGTAATCGTGCCGCGTCAGGATAGTGTCGACCGCATCGCCAAGCCTTACCAGCCGCCCACGAAGGCCGGGTCCTTCAATCTGAAAAGGCTGTACGATATCGTTGCGCCGGCGATTGCCGGGATGTTCAGTCATGCCAGGCACCAGGCAAGAATCCCCTTCTGCGCATGCAGACGGTTTTCGGCTTCGTCCCAGACCACCGATTGCGGCCCGTCGATGATCTCCGCCGTTACTTCTTCCTCGCGATGCGCCGGCAGGCAATGCATGAAGATCGCATCTTCGGCAGCCCTGGCCATCAGTGCCTCATTGACCTGATAGGGCCGCAGCAGGTTATGCCGGCTGGCCGCGTCCTTGTCCCCCATCGAAACCCAGGTATCGGTCACAACGCAATCGACCCCATCCACCGCCTCTTCCGGATCCAGCGTCACCACGATCTTCGCGCCTTGCGCTTGCGCCCAGGCAACGGCGTCGGGCAGCGGCGACAGTTCCGCCGGGCAGGCCAGGCGCAATTCGAATCCGAAGCGCGCAGCGGCATGGATCCAGCTCGTGGCCATGTTGTTGCCGTCGCCGCACCAGGCGACACTGCGCCCGGCGATCGGCCCCTTATGCTCCTCGAAGGTCATTACGTCGGCCATCAGCTGGCAGGGGTGCGAGCGGTCGGTCAGGCCGTTGATCACCGGAATGGTGGCATTTTCGGCCAACGCCGTCAGTTTTTCCGGCGCATCAGTGCGGATCATGATGGCGTCCACGAAACGTGACAGCACGCGCGCCGTATCCTCGATGGATTCACCGCGCCCAAGCTGCATATCCTCGGGGCTGAGCACAACCGCATCGCCGCCAAGCTGGCGGATGCCGACCTCGAAGCTGACGCGTGTCCGCGTGGACGGCTTTTCGAAGATCATGGCCAGGCTCTTGCCCCGCAGCGGCTGCGGGTCCACGGCGCTGCCGTCCTTCAGGGACTGGCCGAGATTGATGATATCCCGCAACTCCGACGACGGAAGAAGGTCGAGATCGAGGAAATGTTTCGGCACGCTCATTTGTCCGCCTTCCGTGCTGCGGCCACCTGTTCCAGGATGGTGGCGGCCTCATCGATATGGGCCTGTTCGATAATCAGCGGCGGCAACAGGCGGACCACATTTTCCGCCGCCGGCACGGTCAGCAGTCCCGCCGCCCGCAGCTTGCCGACCATGTCGCTGCCGGGAACGACGCATTCCAGCCCCAGCATCAGGCCAGCGCCGCGCACGGACTTGAAGACCTCGGGGAACATTTTGACGATTGCCTGCAGGCGGCCATAGAGGCTTTCGCCCATGGCCTGAACATTTTCCAGGAATCCGTCCGCCAGCATCAGATCCAGCACCGCATTGCCGGCGGTGGTCGCCAACTGATTGCCGCCATAGGTCGTTCCGTGCATGCCAGCCGTCATGCCGCGCGCGGCCTCTTCCGTTGCCAGAACCGCGCCCAGCGGAAAGCCGCTGCCGATTCCCTTGGCGGAGGCCAGGACGTCAGGCCTTATATCGGCCCATTCATGGGCAAACAGCTTTCCGGTCCGGCCCATGCCGCTTTGCACCTCATCGAGGAACAGCAGCAAGCCCAACTCGTCGCAGACCGTCCGCAGATCCTTCAGGAACTGCAGATCCGCCTTCCGGATACCGCCCTCGCCCTGGATCGGTTCGACCAGAATCGCCGCGGTCTCGTCGGTGACGGCCGCACGGACCTCGTTCAGATTATTGAAGGCGACCTGATCGAAACCGTCGACCTTTGGTCCGAATCCATCCAGATGCTTGGCGTTGTTGGCAGCGGCCAGGGTCGCCAGCGACCGTCCGTGGAAAGCTCCGTCGAAGGTGATGATGCGCCATTTCTGCGGATTACCGCCGACATGGTGGTAGCGCCGGCACAGCTTGATCCCGCCCTCTAACGCCTCGACCCCGGAATTACAGAAAAACACGGTGTCGGCGAAGGACGCGGCGACCAGTTTGTCGGCCAGCCGGGTCTGCTCGGGCACGTTATAGAGGTTCGAGGTGTGCCACAGCTTCGCCACCTGGTCCTGCAGTGCCTTCACCAAATGGGGATGGCAGTGCCCCATGCTGTTCACCGCGATGCCGGCTGCGAAATCGAGATAACGTCGACCTTCGGTGTCGTACAGATAAACACCTTCGCCACGCTCGAAAGCGATCTCGGACCGGCCATATGTCGGCATCACGGATGGAATCACGGCTTACCCCCTCCCGGGGTATTGATGGTCAAAAGTGAACGGAAGCCGCGGAGTATCTGTGTTCGGCTCAAGGCTGTCAATGGTTTAGCCGCCGTGGATGTTAATCAGCGGGGTCGACAACAACCGGGCGCGCCTCGAGCGTAAAAATATGCCGCGGTGCGATAGTGATCGGCTATGACTCCAAGAGGGGCCGAAGCAACCGGAGCCAGGAATGCCATGGATGTGAAAGACAAGACCATTATCGTTACGGGCGGCGGCAGTGGCATCGGAAAGGCATTATGCGTCAGGTTCGCCGCGGAAGGTGCGCGGGTTGCGGTTGCAGACCTGAATGGCGAGACCGCGCAACAGACGGCTGAACAGATCGGTGGGCTTGCTGTCAGTTGCAATGTCGCTAGTGAATCGGAAATCCGCCATCTTGTCGACCGGACCGAGCTTCATTTCGGCCCCATCGACCTGTTCTGCTCAAATGCGGGGATTTTAGCCGGCGAACCCGGACATGCGGCATCCGCCAGCAACGAGGTCTGGCAGGCGAACTGGAACATCCATGTCATGGCCCATATCTACGCGGCCAGGGCGGTGCTTCCCGGCATGATCGAGCGGGGCGAGGGCTATTTCCTGCAGATGATCTCCGCCGCCGGCCTCTTGAACCAGATCGGCGATGCCGCCTATTCGACGACCAAACACGCAGCACTCGGGTTCGCCGAAGCGCTGGCGATCACCCATGGCGACGACGGCATCAAGGTATCCGCGGTCTGCCCGCAGTTCGTCGCCACCCCTATGCTGGGTTATGGCGAAGGCGAAGGTGTGGATGCGGAGTACGGGATCATCGGCCCCGATGAGGTGGCAGATAGCGTCATGGCCGGCCTGAAAGAGGAACGCTTCCTCATCCTTCCCCACCCCCAGGTAGAAACCTACCGCCAGACCAAGGCGGCCGACTACGACCGCTGGATTAATGGCATGCGCCGCCTGCGCGTCCGAATCATTGGCGATTCGGGAACAGCCGACATTAAGGCCATGCACAAGTTGGTATGACTTGTCCCGCCTCTCCCCTACCGGTCCATCGCGTGATAGTCGGGGTTGGGCATCATGTCGAGGCCGTGGGCCATGCGGTTGGTGTAATTGAAGAAGGCGGCCGTATCGGTGATGTCGAAGATGTCGGCGTCCGTGAAACCGGCATCGCGCAGCGCCTGGCGATCGGCCTCGCCTATCTCCCGCGGGCTCTCGGTCAGCTTCCAGGCATAGTCCAGCATCGCGCGCTGGCGCGGCTCCAGTTCGGCCACGCGGTAGTTCATCACCATCATCTCACCAAGCTGTGGGTCGCCGGAATACTGGCGGACCGCCTGGCCATGGGCCACGAGGCAGTAATAGCAGCGGTTGGCCGACGAGACGACGACGGCGATCATCTCGCGTTCCAGCTTGCTGAGCCCGCAGTCGGCCAGCATCAGCTCGTTATAGAAGGAGATGAAATTCCGCAGCTTCGCCTGGTTGCCGGTGTAGGCGCGCAGCACATAGGGCACGAGACCCAGCTTCTCGTCGCACTTGCCGAAATATTTCGCGATATCCTCTTCCAGCCCGTCCTGATCGGGCAGCGGGATGCGGACGATATGATCCGGTTGCGACATGGCGGCATCTCCTCTGTTCGTGCTTCCGGGGCCATCCTAACCGCAAACAACGCCGAATCCCCGCGCGAATTGGCGCATTAACGCTTGGTTATGGGTTGGAGGCGCAGAATGGCCCCGACACAAGAGGAAGGGGCTGGAGGCCGATGCAATTCGGCGAGAACGAGTTCCATATCGTGCATGGCGAGGGCATGGGCGGCACGGTGCGTACATTGTACAGCGTCGCCCCGTCGCGAACCCTGTGTAATCGCGACAGCCTGTCTTGCGGGCCGTTGGCGCCGCTGGACGAGCCCGCGCAGTGGGACCGGCTGCGGCTGAGCTACTGGCGCACAGTCGTCGGCGCAGAGCCGCAGGGACTGACTTTCTGGCAACAGCTGATGGCCGTGCGCGACCGGCTGGCCGAGGCAGACTGCATCAATCTCTGGCTCGGCCCGGCGCTGGACGAATTCCTGCTCACCGGCTTCCTGCTGGAAGCCTTTGCCCTGCTTGAACTGGAGCCGTCCCGATTGCGGCTCGTAGACCTGAAGCCCGTCTTCGAGGCGCTGGGCGAGCGGCTTCGGATGGGAGGCTTCCATAATGAATTCCTGCAATTTGCCGGGCCCTGGCGGCCAATGGAGAAACCCACCCAGGCATCCTACCGACAGCTCTGGCGCGCCGCCACCGCGCCGACGCCCGATTTGCTGATCGATTTCTGCCGGCCCGACACGCCCTGGCCGGCGCCGCTGAAAGAGGCCTTGCGCGCCTGGATGGCCTGGTACCCGGCGGTAAAATCAGGATTGGGGTTCTGGGACGAAATGCTGCTCTACAACAGCAGTTCCAGCCCTGTCACCGCGGCGCAGACGATCGGCGGCTGCCTACGCCACGCGAGCGGGCTGGTCGATCCGGGCGACATCTGGCTGTTCCACCGACTGCGCCGGCTGGCCGATCCGGAATCGGCCTGGCCGTTGCTGGAGATGACGGGGAACGGCGAGACATACCGCCATACGCTGACGAAATTGACCGACGCCGGAATCGACGTGCTGAACGGTGACGACAATGCCATCGTGCTGAACGGCATAGAGGACCGCATGTGGTTCTTCAACGGCGAAACGCTGATCCCGCGCGACCGCATCGCCTGACCGCCTCTGTCGAGGCCGACTGCTTTCCCCGTCTATTGTCGATTATTGTTGGCTGAGCGACCGGGCTACCATTCCAGGACGCCGCTGGCGATCAGGAACCCGCCCATCAGCATGACGAACATGCCGGTGGCGCTGGTGACGCCGATGAAGTAACAGGCCAACCGGCGCGCCCAGCGAGAGGCCAGATACCGGACATTACTGCTTAAAACCATATTACCCTCCACGCATTACGGAAGCGTAGCTATGGAGAGTTTGCCTATGTTAACCTTATTAAAAGGTTAACATATGAAATAATAATTACAATTTTATGCGATTGATGAAGTCGATTATCCGTAAGTATTTATAGCCAACAAAGGGACAATCGGGTGCGCATTTCCATTTGATACTGTTTTCGGACAGAAACCAGTCAGAGTCATTTTGCGGTTTGGTATCTTGACTGGCCGAATACTATTCAGGGCTTCAGCTTGTAGCCGCTGGCGAACAACCGCCAGCAAATCAGCCAGAGAACAACATTGACCGCCAGCACCACAATGGCGCCGGTCGACGGGTCGGCGGTGGCCGTGCCGGTCAGGCCATAGCGCATGCCGTCTATCACGTACCAGGCGGGGTTCAGTTCGGCCACGGCGCGGATGCCGTTGGGCAGGCGGTCGAGCGAGAAGAACACGCCCGACATATAGAGCGCCGGGACCACGATGAAGGTTTGCACGCCCGTTATATGGTCCCACTTGTCGGCCCACAGCCCGCCGGCCAGACCCACCATCCCCAGCATCGCACCGCCATTCACGGCGAAGAAGACCAGCATCAGCGGATCGGCGGGAACCGAGGCAAGAAAGGGCAGCAGCACGAGCCAGGTCGCCATGCCGGTGATCAGCGCCGAGGTCGCGGCCATAAGGGCGAAGCCGATGGTCATTTCCGCCGGCGTCACCGGCGCGCCGATGACGTCGGTGATCATACCTTCCAGCTTGTCATAGACCATCATGTAGGCGGTCGATTCAAAACCGCGCTCCAGCACCACGTAGGCGACCAGCCCCGGCACCAGGAATGCATTGAAATCCAGCCCCCCCATGGTCAGGCTGACGTCGCCCAGCGCCAGTTGAAAGATGAAGGCGAACAGCAGCGACTGCAGCGCCGGCGCGGCCACCGTGATCTTCCAGATATCCAGGTCGCGCAGAAGGTCGCGCAGGAACAGCGTCCACAGTCCGATCCAGTTCACCCGTCCGAAACGCCGGACTCGCAGCCCCTGACCGGCCGGAGCGCTGTTCCGGATCATCTCACGGCTTCAGCTTGTAGCCGATGCTGAACAGCCGCCAGGCCGTCAGCAGCAGGACCACATCGACTGCCGCCATCACCGCCACGCCCAGCATCGGCACGGTGTCGGACACGCCGGTGAAGCCGTAGCGGAAGCCGTCAATCATGTAGAAGAAGGGATTGAAATGGGCGATCGTCTGGAAGGCTTCCGGCAGGCGCGTGATGGAATAGAAGGTGCCCGACAGGAAGG
Source organism: Alphaproteobacteria bacterium (assembly GCA_041557215.1). Lineage (GTDB taxonomy): Bacteria > Pseudomonadota > Alphaproteobacteria > UBA8366 > JADFVY01 > JADFVY01. The sequence goes on along the minus strand of JBFFGY010000066.1, from coordinate 2,146 downwards.
CCAGAGGGGTGATGACGAAATTGGTCACCGCGGCGATATGGTCGAATTTTTCCGACCAGATGCCGCCCAACATGCCCAGCAGCGCCAGCATCAGCGAGGCCGCGAAGGCATGAAACAGCGCAAAAAACGGCTTCTGGATCGAGAAATCCACGAACACCGACATGCCGATGACCGTCACCACGCCGACGATCAACCCGCGCGTCGTGCCGCCCAGCGCGAATCCCGCGGTCAGTTCCGCCGGTGATAGCGGCGGCATCAGCACATCGACGATATTGCCCTGGACCTTTGAGATCACCAGCGAGGACGAGGTATTGGCGAAAGCGTTCTGCACCATCGCCATCATCACCAGGCCGGGCGCCAGGAACTGCGCGAAGGGTACGCCGTTCACCACCTCCACCGCGCGCCCCAGCGCTAGGGTAAAGACCGCCAGGAAGAGCAGGGTCGTGACCACCGGCGCCGCCACGGTCTGGGTGAAGACGTTCAGGAAACGCCGCACCTCCTTCAGATACAGCGTCCAGAAACCAAGCCAGTTCACGGCGCCAATGCGCCGGGGTGTCGGATAATCCGTCATCATGTCCAGTTAAGATAGTCCGCAGAACGGCGCGCACCATACTCCCCGCTCCCTTCCCGGGCAAGACAGGTCTAAAGAGGTTATCCACAGAGGCACAGAGACACAGAGGCCCCTGCCGCTCGGGAGGCGTACGCGACCTCAATGTGGCTCCGCCGCGCGCAGCGCTTTCAAGGAAAGGGAATGTGGGGATGAAGGGGATGGGGAGATCGCTCCGAATATCGTGTACCTCCCCTCACCCCCTTATCCCCACATCCCCTTTATTTATTGCCCTGCGGGCAGCTCGGCATCGCCGCTTTCGCGCATGTGGTACGACCTGCACAGTGCTCTGTACCTCTCTGGTTCTGTGGTTCATTCCGCCCGGCTGTGCTAGAGGGCTTTCATGGAGGATTCGGCGGACAGGAAGAAACCGGCGCAGCGGCAGCCGAAGAAGGCGACGGCACGGCATCTGGAAAATGTCGCGCTGTGGTACCTGCAGCGTTTCGCCGCCTCCGCCGATTCATTGCGCAAGGTGCTGATGCGCCGGGTGGAGAAATCCGCCCGCGCCCACGATACCGACCGCGAGGAAGGCGCCGCCCTGGTGGAGGAGATCATCGCCCGCTATCGGGACTCCGGCCTCCTGAACGACCGCCTCTATGCGGAGGGCCGCACCCTCAGCCTGCACCGGCGCGGCATTTCCACCCAGGGCATCCGGGCGAGGCTGGCCGCCAAGGGCGTCGGCGCAGAAGATATCGACGCGGCCCTGCAGACCCCGCGCGACGAGACGGAGGACCCCGACCTCGCCGCGGCAATCACCTACGCCCGCCGCCGCCGCATTGGCCCATACCGCATGCGCGGCGACCGCGACGAAATGAAAGAACGCGACCTCGCCGCTCTGGCCCGCCAGGGCTTCGGCTACGACATCGCCCGGCGGGTGATTGAGGCGCCCGACGTCGAGGACCTGGAAGCCAAACTCACCTCCCGATCTGGCTGAAGATCGTTCTTAGTCAGTGCGCTCCCGCCGCACCCCGCCCTCGGCGGCGGGTTCGGCGCCGCCGGGCAGGACGACGAAGCGGCGGCGGGCGACCGTCTTGCCGGGGCTGGCGGCATAGACCTGCTTGGTTGCCTCCACCAGCAGCACGCCGGACAGGGCCTGGAAAATCTTGTCGCCGACCCGTTCCAGCATGGGTGCTGCCCGCACCACCAATTGCCGGTTGATCGGCGGTACATAAAGCGCGCGCCGCGTCTCGCCCGGCGTGAACATGGAATCGCGCAGCAACCGGCGAATCTGGCCGTTCGTGTAGGGATGGCCATGGCCGAAGGGCGTGCGCTCGCTACGCGCCCAGACGCTGGCCCGGTTCGGCGCCACGATCAACAACCGGCCGTTGCCCTTCAGCACCCGCCAGGCCTCGCGCATCATGGCGCGTAACTGCTCGCTGGATTCCACCGCATGGACCAGCAGCAGCCGGTCGACGCAAAGGTCCGGCAGCGGTAATTCCCATTCATAGGCCAGCGCAACCTGCCCCGGTCCGCCGGTCGGCCAGGGAATCACCCCCTGAGCCGCCGGCGCGATCGCCAGCACCCGTTCCGCCTCGTTGC
>JBFFGY010000065.1:0-9655 GCA_041557215.1 Alphaproteobacteria bacterium | reverse complement strand
CCTCATGCTGAGGAGCGGCGTAGCCGCGTCTCGAAGTATGAGGTCGCTCGGTGCCCTAAGGCCCGTTGTACCGCACCGTCCCCAACCCGGAGATATCGTACCCGCCCAGTTCCGCCGCCCGTTCGGCGAAGGCGGGGGTGCGGGCGAAGGTGATGAGCTTGCGCAGTGGCGGTTCGAACCAGTCGCGGCGCCAGACGGCGAGGTCGTAGCGTTCGCGGAACAGGGGCACGAAATCCAGGCGGTATTGCCGCGCGACCGTTTCCACCGCCAGCCCCGCATCCGCCTTGCCGTCGGCCACGGCCAGCGCCACGTCCGCCTCGCTGCGGGCCGGCGGGTCCAGCATCTCGACCGCGGACGGCTCCAGCCCGGCCTGCTTCATCAGATATTCCAGCAGCACGCGGCTGCCCGCTTCTTCCTGGCGGGGAATCACACGGCGCCCGACGAGGTCTGCGATCGAGGCGATGTTGAGCGGGTTGCCTGGCGGCAGCACCAGCCCCTGCGTCCGCTTGGCCCATTCCACCAGGATTACCGGCAGGCCGGGGATGCGTTCGCGGATATGGGCGCGATTCCAGTCCTCCCGGTCCGGTTCGTAGACATGCATGCCGGCAGTCACCGCGCCGCCCTCGGCCAGGCGCCTCAGCCCGCTCAGGCTGCCGTCGAAGAAGGTGGCCAAGCCGCTGCCCGACTCCCGCAGAGCCCAGTCCAGTAGCGGGTCGTGGCTGCCGGCCATCACCAGCGGCCGCTCCACCAACCCCTCGGTGCCCTCGCGGAACTCCACATGGCGGCGCACCCAGGCCTCCACCATGTCTCGCGGGAACAGCAGCTTGCCGGTCACCCGGCTGTGCGGGATCGCATTGTCGCTGACAAGCTCGTACACCTTGCGCTCCTTGATACGCAGCAAGGCCGCCACTTCCTTGGTCGTCAGAAAATCAGCCATTCGCCGGTCCCGGGATTTTCTTCACCCTAACGTATTTCAGGGTCGAAGTGAATCGTCGCCAACCTTGGTCGTCATTGCGAGGAGGCGCAGCCGACGCGGCAATCCAGAAATGTTGGAGCCTGGCTGGATTGCCGCGGCGCTCCGCGCCTCGCAATGACGCAACGGAGGCGCACTGAGCGCAAAAAAACCCCGGCCGCAAAGGGCCGGGGTGAAGTCACCATAAGGAGGAAAATGCTCTGTGTAATCTCAGGCGGCGACGGCGGTCTCCGGCGCCAGGTAATCGTAGCCCAGGGCCTCGGCAACGGCCGCGTAGGTGACCTTGCCGCTATAGACGTTCAGGCCGGCGCGCAGATGCGGGTCGGCGGCCAGCGCGTCCTTCCAGCCCTTGTCGGCCAGGGCCAGGGTGAAGGGCAGGGTCGCGTTGTTCAGCGCGAAGGTCGAGGTGCGGGCCACCGCGCCGGGCATGTTGGCGACGCAGTAATGCACCACGTCGTCGACCACATAGGTCGGTTCGGCATGGGTGGTCGCGTGCGAGGTCTCGAAGCAGCCGCCCTGGTCGATGGCGACGTCGACGACCACGGAGCCCGGCTTCATCGCCGAAACCATCTCACGGGTCACCAGCTTGGGCGCCGCAGCGCCGGGGATCAGCACGCCGCCGATCACCAGGTCGGCCGCCAGCACCTCTTCCTCGACCGAGGATTTTGTGGAATGGACGGTCTTCACCGCCGGGCCGAAGCGCGCAACGGCGGCGCGCAGGGCGTCTGTCGAACGGTCGATGATGGTGACGTCGGCGGCCAGGCCAACCGCCATGTAGGCGGCATTCACGCCGACCACGCCGCCGCCCAGGATCACTACCTTGGCCGGGGCCACGCCCGGCACGCCGCCCAGCAGCATGCCGCGTCCGCCCTGTGCCTTTTCCAGGCAATGGGCGCCGGCCTGGATCGACATCCGGCCGGCGACCTCCGACATCGGCGCCAGCAGCGGCAGGCGGCCGGCGGCATCGGTGACGGTCTCGTAGGCGATGCAGACGGCGCCGCTGTTGACCAGGTCCCGGGTCTGGTCGGGGTCCGGCGCCAGGTGCAGGTAGGTGAACAGGATCTGGCCCTCGCGCAGCATGGCGCGCTCGACGGCCTGGGGCTCCTTGACCTTGACGATCATGTCGGCGGCGGCGAATACGGCGGCCGCATTCTCGACGATCTTCGCGCCGGCGGCGACGTAATCCTCGTCCGAACACATGATGCCGGCGCCGGCATTGGTCTCGACGATGACCTGATGGCCATGCGCCACGGCCTCGGCGACGCTGCCGGGGGTCATGCCGACCCGGTACTCGTGGTTCTTGATCTCTTTGGGTACACCGATAAGCATGACCATTCCTCCCGGGGTTTGGCGTTGAATTCTGGCAACAAGGATAATTGATTTGCAGGCGAATGTGCTTGCGAAGGAGACCCTTGAATCGATCAAAATTCGAATATTCTTGCTCTATTCCTGAATATCAGCGTAATTTATTCGAATGATCGACCTCGACGCGACAGATCGGAAGATACTGAACCTGCTGCAGCATGACGGCCGCATGACCAATGCGCAGCTGGCCGAGAAGGTGAACCTGTCGGCTTCGGCCTGCCATCGCCGGGTCAGCCGGCTGGAAGACGAGGGCGTCATCGCCGGTTATGCCATGCTGGTGAATCAGGGCAAGGTCGGCCTGGGCACCAGCGTCATCGTCGAGGTTTCGCTGGACAGCCAGGCCGAGGAATTCCTGAACCATTTCGAAGAGGCCGTGCGCAAGGTGCCGGCCGTCATGGAATGCTACCTGATGGCAGGCGATGCCGACTATGTGGTGCGCGTGGCGGTGGCCGACGTGGCGGATTACGAGCGCATCCACAAGGAATATCTGACCCGCCTGCCCCATGTGGACCGTATCCGCTCAATCTTCGTCATGCGAACGGTGTACAAGAGCACGGCGGTGGAACTGTGATCGAATCAATCAATCAGAATATGAATTTCAATCGAGGAGCATGAATATGAAGATCGAACGTTTCATGGTGGAAGGGCAGATGGAGCCGGTCAGCCATTATTGCCATTCGGTGCGGGCCGGGAACCTGATCTGGGTGTCGGGGATCGTCGGCATGCGCGCCGACGGCTTCATCCCGGAGGACACGGTCGCCCAGTTCGATATCGCCATGGATGCGCTGGATGCCTGCCTGCGCGCGGCCGGTGGCAAGCCGGAGCATGCGGTGAAGGTCCAGATCTTCATGACCGACATTTCCGAACGCGCCGCCATCAACCCGCGCCGCGTCGCCTATTTCGGCGACCATCGCCCGGCCTCCACCCTGGTCGAGGTCTCCGCCCTCGTCGACCCGCGCATGAAGGTCGAAATCGAATGCCAGGCTGTGGTGCCAGACTGAGGGGTGATATCGTTTCGCGATAATCGGAATGTGGGTGTTGAATGACTGCGCCACACCCAAAAGTCGAAATCAACGGCCCGCTGGATACGGAATATCTGCGTCAGGCGCTGGAACGCGCGGGCCAGAACGTCGATGTCATCAAGTGTGATGTGGAAAATTTGACGGGGGCCGCACCGGCGCCCGGGTTGATCGGTTGATCGCTGGAAACGGCTCTTTCGTCATTAAGCAGGCCCGGCTTGATACCTGGCAACGGGCCGCGATGAACAATCCGGGCGAAGGCCCCCTCTGGCTGTCACGTGTATTTGATACCCTGCCGGCGCCGCTTGAGTGCCCCATTATCGATGTTGTTTTTCACGGCGCCAGCGACTGCTGGTGGATACTTATGAATGACGTTTCGCCGGGCATCCGGCCGCGCGGGGCGTTCGGCGAAGAGGAGACGCGGACATTATGGCGCGGCTTGGCGCGCCTGCATGCTGCCTACTGGGGAAACAGCGAGGCTCTGGAAGAGCTGCCTCTTGTCGACATTGGCGCGACTACAAGGGTCCTCGCCGAACCTGTTTCCACAGCCGCCGGCAGGGAAGCCCGCGAGGAATGGGTGCCGCGCGTCGTGGAGGAATTCATGCCGCTTCGCGTGCTCCTTCCTCTCTTCCTGGAGTTGCTGGAGCCGAGCGACGCGGACTTCTACATAGAGTTGACCCGAAACAGGGACTGGCACCAGGGCCTGGACGAGGCCACACCGACTCTTCTGCACGGCGATCTGCGTCGCGCGAATATCTCTTTCATGGACGGAAAGGTCATTCTGTTTGACTGGGAGTTTGCGGCACGTGGGCCTGCCGCCTGCGATCTGCAATGGAGCTCATTCCTGACGTTCTAGGCCTACACCCCGAACGACGGCCGGGAACCGTGGGAGCGCGATCATCTTAAGGAATCATATCTTGAGGAGCTGGAAAGATGCCTCGGCCGGAGCATCGATCGCGAAGAGTTCGACAGAAACTGGCAGCTAGGCTGGTTGCGAATAATCTCCCAGCTGGGTTTCTGCTTTGCCGACGCGGCGCTTGACGACCCGGATCAACGCACGGCGGCCAGCAAACGCGCCAAGGCCGGTATAGAGTGGTGCCGCCGCATCCTCGACAGGTGAAGCGCGCAATCGGTTCGGCGCTGGCCTGCCGGATCATGCGGGATGGCCGCATCGAAGCGTTTAGGATGGAGGAATTATCGCCCGTCACGCCGGGTGGGCGACGAACAGTTCGCGCTGAAGCAGGCCACCCTCGACACCTGCGATGGCGCGTTCGCGACGCCCCATCTTGTCTGCCAGCGCTTCGGTGCCGATGACCTCTCGCAGGGCGTCCGCGTGCTCCGTTTCCTTGCCGTAGACCGAGCGCAGCGTTTCCAGGAACGGGCCTGTGATGTCCCAACGCTCGACGATGCGCCAGCCTGCTTGCGCCAGCAGTTCGGAATAGGGCGCATCGGCCGCGACGAAAGGCGGGCCCGAAGCAACTGCCTTTTCATATTCGCGGGATTCCAGGCCCGGGATCACCGAAATGACGGTAAAGACCATGCATCCGTCCGGCGCAAGGACGCGGCGGCATTCTTTCAGCGCTGCAGCCTTCGGCATCAGGCAGCACAGTACGTCGGAGTGGGAGATGGCGTCGAAGCACCCGTCCGGAAATGGAAGAGCCGCCGCATCTGCCACGGCAAAAGCGCATTCGCCGGGCAGGTTTTCGGCGGTGGCGCGCGTGGCCGCATGGCGCAATCCTTCCAGCGGCAGATCTGTCAGTGCGACATCGCAGCCGGTCGTCCGGGCGAAGTAGAGTGCGGGCCAGCCCGAGCCGGAACCGATATCGAGCAGCTTTTTCCCTGGCCCTAGCCCCAGCAGGCGGGCGACCCGATCCGCTTCCTCGCGCGTCGTCCAGCTTGTCGCACCGTAGTCGCAGCCGCAGGTCGCCCGCTCGATCTCCTGGATAATGTCGGCGCCGGATACCCGGTAGCGTGCGGCGAACCGCTGGGTGATGGCCAATTCGTCCTGGGTGCGCTTCGTCATGGAAACAACCCGTCATGTGAAACAGTGGCAATCTTTATGCAACATCCCGCCCCATGCGCCAACCGGGCATGAAGGTCGAAATCGAATGTCAGGCCATGGGGCCGGACTTGGGGGGGTCACTCGTACCGGCCATCGCGCATGGCCTCGCCGAGGCCGTTGATATAGAAACTTATGAGGGTACGGCTCAGGGCCTCGACGGATTCGTGCTTGGCGAGCTTCCGGGTGCCCTCCAGCGAACAGATGCCGTGCAGGGCCGACCAGAGAACCCTGGCAGAATGGACCCTCTCTTTTTCCCTGCCGGGTGGGAACAGGGGGGCAAGGGGCGCTTCCACCAGCGCCAGCAGGCGCAGGACCTTTTCGTAATGCCATTGTGGTAGTTCCCGGCCGTGGGGCAGGTGGTGTTCGAACAACAGGTTCCACCGGTTTTTATGACGCCTCGTGAACTCGATATAACCTCTTCCCAGACGGCGCAGCGCGGCCTCCGGCTCGCCATCCAACGGGATGTCCTTAAGGATCTCATAGAGGGCATCCAGGGTTCTGCCGTTCAGATGGACGATCAGATCGTCCAGATCGGCAAAGATATTGTATAGCGTGCCATGCGAGTAGCCGATCTCTCCCGCCACCTTGCGCACTGTCAGGTCTTTTTGACCCTCGGCCTCAAGAAGGCGCCCAGCGGCATCAAGCGCCAGTTCATAGAGTTCGTCACGGCTGTGATCCGAACGGCGTCCCATATGCCCAACCTCTCTGTCGCCCAAAAAATTCGGCTCGCAACAATTAAATTGACCGGTGGTTAGTTTCAAGTTATATAAAATGACCATTGGTCAATTAATTCTGACAGGCGACACGCGAAAAGGAGGCTGTAACATGACCTATGATGTTTTGTGGGGGTGGGCCACCTTGTTGGCGGCGGCCGCTTTGGTCTGGCAGTTCCGGGAGATATTCGTGGCGGAGTTGTTTTTCGACGGATTGTCCGTCGAATCGGAATCCGCCGAGGACTCCGAGGCTTCCGAGACCTCTGAGTCCGCCGAGGCTTCTGAATCCGCGGAAGCTGCTGAAGCCGCTGAGATCTTTGAAGTCGTTGAAACGGCCCAAGCGGTAAAAGTATCCGAACTGGGCGATCTCGCGGAAACGGCCGGGGCATGCGGCGAAGCTGCGTGTGCGGTGGCCGAGATGCAGGCTGAAGCCGTATGCGCGATGGCCGAAAGTGGCGGATGGGATTTCTTCGGACTCCTCGAAGGCTTCGAGTGGGAATGAGAGGAACGTTTCTTTTCCGATGTCCGGCTGGTGCAGGTTCCTGCCTGTACCAGCCACTCTGAAAACGGAGGCCGGGGAATGGGGGTTGATCTCTATTGCGAGCGGCTTGGTCCGGAGTTCTGGGCTGAGCCAATCAACGCCCTGACCAATCTGGCGTTCATTCTTGCTGCATGGGGTGCGTGGCGGATGGCTTCCCGGTCACCCGGTCCGCCCAAAGGCATCCAGTTGTTGCCCATGATCGCTGTGGCGATCGGCGTTGGCAGCTTCCTGTTCCACACCCTGGCAACGCCCTGGGCGCGTCTTCTCGATATCCTGCCGATCCTGTTCTTCCAGCTGGCTTTCCTGTGGCTGTACGGGCGGCAGGTCATCGGCCTTCATCGAACCATAATGGCCGCGGCACTGTTGGCATATCTGGGGGCATCGATAGCAGGCTGCCAGTTTCCGGAAATCCTGAACGGCTCCCTGATCTATGCGCCGACCCTTCTGGCGGTTCTCGGACTCGGGATTTATCATGTCGGAGTTGCATTGCCCTCGCGGTTCGACCTGCTGGCCGCGGCAGCGATGCTGGCGCTGGCGCTGCTGTTCCGGTCGGTCGATAATGCGGTATGCGACGTGATCCCGATCGGAACGCATTTCCTGTGGCATATTTCGAACGGTGTCGTCGTATATCTGGCCGCCCGCGCCCTATTCCTTGGCCGAAGGGTGTGGCCCGGAAATGCAGAGGGTCGCTGAGCCCGGCCAAGACAAAGCTATTCCCAGGTACTGGAGCCCCGGAACGCAAGGGGCCAGATAGCCGTAAGAAAACAGTGAGTGACAGGAAACCCGACTATTCCGACCATGCAAACCGCCGACCTGCCTATGTCCCGGCTGGTGGGTCCACTTTGGGAAAAGTGGCAGCGCTCATCGCCACGCCTTTCATAATTTTGCTGCTCATCGTTGTTGCGGTTGTCGCTGTGCCTGTGATCATCTTCTGCCAAGCATTGGGGCTGATAGAAAAGGGTCCGGGGTCGTATCGGGATGGGACTAGGCCGGTGCCGACTGATGAAGAGGAATACTACAGCGAGATCGAGAGACTTCGGGAACAGGCCAACGAGGGCGATTCGTATGCACAGACGGAACTCGGTGCGCTCTACGAGGCCGGATTCGCCAATGCCCGCAATTATCCGGAAGCGCTCAAATGGTACCGTGCCGCAGCTTCGCAGGGCGATCCGGATGCGCAATTCAAATTGGGCACGATGTATGAATTCGGCTTCGGTGTAAAGCGGGACGAGGTCCAGGCTCTGATGTGGTGCAAGCTGGCGCGCGAGTTCCAATACATCACGCATTACCATGAGTACCATAAACTGAGCGAGGAAATAGACCGCGTTGTAGCAAGGCTTACTTCGAAATTGTCGGAATCGCAGATTGAAGAGGCGACGGCAATGGTGGAGGAGAGCTTTAGGCAGCTCCAGGAGTAATGCCGAGGCGAGGGGAACAGGGATGTATCGCTGGTGGTATTTCGCCTCAGAACCCCGCCCGCGGTTGCAGGGCGGACTGGAACCAGGTGACGAAGGAATAGATCGAAAATACGGGCAGGCCGGTGGCGCGGGCGATGTCCGCCGCATAGGGGACCATGTTGGTGCATTCCAGCAGGATGGCGGCGAGATCCGGGTTGGCGTCGGCCAAGTCGCGGCCGGCGTCGATGAGGTCCTGGCGGGCCAGCTCCACATCCAGTTCTTCCTCGTCGTTCAGAATGACGCGGGAGAATTCGCGGCCGCCATCCGTGCCCATCACCGGCGTCCCCTCAGGCACGCCCGCCTTGCGCAGATGTTCCTCCGTCAAGGTGGCGGCAGATATTGTCAGGATGCCGACGCGCCGTCCCGGCGGCAGGGTGGCCTGGATCAGCGGCGCCTGCATCAGCGACGAGGTCGCCACTGGCACGCCGACGGCGGCGGCCAGCTCCTCCTGGAACAGCGACAGGAACCCGCAATTGGTGGTGATGCCGTCCACCCCGTCGGCCACCAGTTCGCGCGCAGCGGCGATGAAACCGTCCAGCAGCCCCGCGGCACGGCTGCGTACCACCCGGTCGGGCGAGGCGCCGCGCACGATCTTGTAATGGACCGGGAAGGGCCAGGTCAGCGCATTGCCCATGTCGCCCGGGATGCGGGGAAAGCGCGCCTCCAGCATCAGGATGCCGACGCTGGCGCCATAGAGAGCCTTGCCGCCTTTCGCGATATTCGCGCCCTGCCGTTCGTTGTTAGCCATGCGGCGCCCCTTGAATGCGCTAAAGGTTTGACAGCGACGCCTGCCAAGTTGCATCGTCTTGCGAAACCTATAGCGCAATCGCGCCCACGATAACCACAGATAAAGAAGGCCATGACGCAGGGATCCAACAATTCCACCGGCGCCGAGGCGATGGTCCGCATGCTGGCGGGCCATGGCGTGAAACATATCTTCGGGCTCTGCGGCGATACCTCGCTGCCCTTCTATGATGCGCTGGCGCGGCTCGACCACGGCATGACCCATATCCTGACCCGCGACGAACGTCATGCGGCCTATATGGGGGATGGCTACGCCCGCGTGACCGGCCGCGTCGGCGTCTGCGAGGGGCCGTCGGGCGGTGGCGCGACCTACATCCTGCCCGGCGTGGTGGAGGCGAATGAGTCCTCGATCCCCGTACTCGCCATCACCACCGACGTTTCCACGGCCTCGGCCGGTCGCTTTCCGTTGACCGAACTCGACCAGGAGGCGCTGTTCCGGCCCCTGACCACCTATAACGGCCTGATCCGGCAGGCAGGCGCCCTGCCGCGCATGGTGCGCGCCGCCTTTCGCGCCACGACCGGGGGCAGCATGGGGGCGGCGCATCTCGGCCTGCCCTTCGACGTGCAGAAGGCGCCGGTGCCCGAGGAGGAGATCTGGGCCGATCCCCGCTTCGGCCATTTCCCGTCGCTGCGCGCCGCGCCCGACCCTGCGGATGTCGAGGCGCTGCTGGAGGCCTTGCTGTCGGCCAAGCGGCCGGTGGTGGTTTGTGGGGGGGGCGTG
>JBFFGY010000064.1:0-9678 GCA_041557215.1 Alphaproteobacteria bacterium | reverse complement strand
GATCTTTACTCGATTTCCTTCGCAATGAAGATATGCGACCGTGGCCCGGTCCTGAGGGAGGGAATGCGGGTCCTCAGGCCTGGTGGCGCCCTTTTCTGTTTGGAAGCCGCAAGGATCCCAAACGGCTTTCTGCACGCCGCCTATCTGAATTACATGGACTGGTGCCTGCCGGTCATCGGGCGGCTGGCCGCCAACGGCGACCCCGCAGCCTATCGTTATCTGCTCGTTGGAATTCACGATTTTCCGTCCCAGACCGAATTTGCCGACGAAATCAGGGATAATGGATTCGAGGCAGTTTCCTTCGAAAACATGACCTTCGGGATCGTCGCTCTTCATACTGCCCGGAAGCCGCTTTCGTAGGCGGCCGGCAAAAGTGTTTGTGCAGACTTGAACATTGCGAACTTGCCGCTAACATCGCGGCTCGTTTCGCATATGGAGTCACCGCACATGTTCACCACCCGCCCCGAAATTCTCGGCACTTTCGGTGTCGTCACCTCGACCCACTGGCTGGCTTCAACCGCCGGAATGGGCGTGCTGGAGCGCGGCGGCAACGCCTTTGATGCCGCGGTGACGGCGGGTTTCGTGCTGCATGTGGCGGAACCGCATCTGAACGGCCCGGCCGGCGACATGCCGCTGATCATGCATTCGGCGAAGACGGGCGAGACCAAGGTCATCTGCGGCCAGGGCCCGGCACCCGCCGGCGCCACCATCGAACATTACCGCGGCCTGGGGCTGGAAATCGTTCCCGGCACCGGCCTGCTGGCAACCTGCATTCCCGGCGCTTTCGACGCCTGGATGCTGATGCTGCGCGACCATGGCACGATGACCCTGGAAGAGATTCTGGCGCCGGCGATCGGCTATCTGGAAAACGGCGTCCCCGTTGTCCCGCGCATGGTCGAGACGATCGAGACTGTCGCCGACCTGTTCCGCGCCGAATGGCCGACTTCCGCCGCACAATGGCTGCCTGGCGGGAATGTGCCAACTGCCGGAACCCTGATCGCCAACAAGACGCTGGCGGCGACATGGCGGCGTGTGATCGCCGAGGCCAGGGCGGCCTCCAGCGACCGCACCGAACAGGTAGAAGCGGCCCGGCGCATCTGGGCCGAGGGTTTCATCGCCGAGGCGATCGACCGCTTCTGCCGCGAAAACGAGGTGCTGGACGCCAGCGGCGGCCGCCACAAGGGCGTGCTGACCGGCGATGACATGGCCGGCTGGCGCGCGACCTACGAGGACCCGCTGACGCTGGATTATCACGGCCACACGGTCTGCAAATGCGGCGGCTGGAGCCAGGGGCCGGCGCTGCTGCAGAACCTGGCGCTGGTGGCGGAGATGGATATTGCCGCGATGGACCCGCTGGGCCCTGACTTCGTCCATACGGTCGTCGAGACCATGAAGCTGTCCTACGCCGACCGCGAGGCCTGGTACGGCGACCCGGATTTCGTGGACGTCCCGCTGGCCGACCTGCTGTCCAAGGAATATGCCGCCGAACGCCGCGCCCTGATCGGTGACAGGGCATCGCTCGACCTGCGCCCCGGCTCGCCCGGCGGCCGCGCGCCGAAGCTGGCCGATTTCATCCTGGAGGGCCGAGTCGTCACCCCCGTCGTGGCCGGCGCCGGCGAGCCCACGGTGCAGCGCTTCGACAGCGACGACGATCTGTCGACCGCTTCCGACGGGTCCACATGGGGCGACACCTGCCATGTCGACATCATCGACCGCTGGGGCAACATGGTCTCGGCCACGCCCAGCGGCGGCTGGCTGCAGAGCTCGCCCCTGATCCCGGAACTGGGCTTCGCGCTGGGCAGCCGTGCTCAGATGTTCTGGCTGGAGGAAGGGCTGCCGGCCAGCCTGGCCCCCGGCAAGCGCCCACGCACCACGCTGACGCCCTCCTTCGTGCTGCGCGGCGGCGAGGCCTGGATGCCCTTCGGCACGCCCGGCGGCGACCAGCAGGACCAGTGGCAGTTCATCATGCTGCTGCGCCATCTGCACCACGGGCTGAACCTGCAGGAATGCATCGACATCCCCTCCTTCCACAGCGAGCACTGGCCAAGTTCCTTCTACCCGCGCGGCGCACGCCCCGGCGTACTGGTCATGGAGGGCCGCTGGGACGCGAAGGTGGTGGAAGTATTGCGCCGCCGCGGCCATGAGGTCGAGGTCGGCCTCGACTGGTCCGAAGGCCGCCTGACCGCCGCCAAGAAGGAAGACGGCCTCCTGAAAGCCGCCGCCAACCCCCGCGGCATGCAGGGATATGCCGTGGGGCGGTAATGAGGCGTTCTTAACGATACTCGGCCACGATGCAGTCAACTTCCGCCTGTATCGTGGGCGCATGGATAGGAATACCTCATACCGGACGTCGCTGGCGCTGCTGGTGTCGGTGGCGATTACCACGGGGCTTTCGGCGCCGCTGCATGGGGCTGGCGAGAGCGGCATCCTGCGCGCGGTGCGGGTGCTGCCGGACGAGCCGCTGTTCCAGTGCGCCTTGTCCTCGGAATTCACCAACGCCGGTCTGAAACTTTATGACGACATGACGGCGCTACGCGCGCTGGGATCGCCGATTTCGCTGAGCCGCGGCTTCGGCGAGGACGATGGCGGCGGCTATGTGCTGACTACCTATCACCATGGCGGGCTGGAGGTGGATGTCGTGCGCGGCCGCATCGACCGGATCGAGGCGCAGAGCCCCGCCTGGCAGACCCCTGCCGGACTTGCGGCCGGCATGGAGCGGACGGCGGCCCTGGCCCTGCTGGGGCGCGAGCCGGATCCGGACCATCTGTACGGAGGCGCCTACAGCTTCACCGGCTGCCCGGAATGGCGCGAGGGCGAACTGGTCTGGGACAATATCAACAACTATATCGAATTCGCCTTCGGCGAGGACGATCGCCTCGCCTTCATCCGCCTGGCCGCCGACCGGCCGTGAGGCTATCCCTCTCCCGTCACCTCGCGTAATTGCCGGTCGTGCCTCCGGCCAAGCAGCAGTAGCGATATGATCGCCCCACACAGGGCAAGGAACATGTCCCACTGGGTGTCCCAGACGTCGCCCTGCAACGCAAGGAAGGCATCTGCGTCCTCGCCCATGATCAGCGCGCCCCACCACTCGATGAATTCATAGAACGCGCTGAAGGCCAGGCAGAAGCAGGCCACCAGGAAGGGCAGCCAGCGGCTGCCGCGCAGCGGCGAGGTGCGCCACAAGAGCTCGCGCATCAGGATGGCGGGAATGAAACCCTGCACGAAGTGCCCGAACCGGTCGTAATGGTTACGCGACAGGTCGAGCCAGTCCTGGAACCAGAACCCCACCGGCACCTCCGCGTAGGTATAATGGCCACCCAGCAACACGACGCAGGCATGGAAGAACAGCAGGCGATAAAGCAGCGGCGTAAACGGAAAACGCGGGCGCAGCCACAGCAGCAAAGGTATGCCGGCCACGACCGGCGCCACCTCCAGCCACCAGGTCAGCCGGTCGTTCGGGCCGATGCCCGAGATGACCAGCAGCACCGCCGCGATGCCGAAGAGGACGAGAACCTCCCGGCTCTGTCTCACGTCGCCCGTCATGGCGACAGCCTGCCACAGGCCGTGCCCGCGGGAAAGCGGAATAGCGGTCAGGCCCTAGCCTTCTCTAGGCTCTGGTAGCGGCCGCCATAGAACAGCAGGGGATGGCCTTCCGGGTCGGCGCGCATGCGTTCCACCGCGCCGACGAAGATCACGTGGTCGCCGCCGTCATAGGTATACTGCGTCTTGCATTCGAAGACCGCCAGCGCATCGGTCAGGATCGGGCAACCGAAATCCCAGATTTCGAACTCGATGCCGTCCCACTTGTCGGCCAGCGGCGTGGCGAAACGGTTGGACAGGTCCTCCTGCCCCTCGCGCAGCACATTGACGGCGAAATGGCCGCTATCCAGGAAATGTGGCATGGAATAGGCGCGCCGGTTCAGGCTGAACAGCACCAGCGGCGGGTCCAGCGACACCGAATTGAAGGAACTGGCGGTAACGCCCAGCTTCTCGTCGTTGGCGCCCAGGCCCGTGACAACCGTCACGCCCGTGGCAAAGCAGCCCAGCGCCCGGCGCAAATTCTTGGGATCGATATCCATTCTCGTCTCTTAACCCGACCATCCGTTGTTCGGCAGACTAACAAATAGCGCAGACATCGGGCAACGCAACCCCGACAGCCTCTTGCCCGGCGGCGCGGGGATGATACCCTGCACTGCATGACATTCGACCAGATATTCCTGATTCTGCTTCTCGTCGCCGTGCTGGGGCTATTCGTCTGGGGGCGTTGGCGATACGACGTGGTGGCCTTCGGTGCGCTGCTGGCGGCGACGCTGGCTGGTACCGTACCCTTCGGAGAGATGTTTGCCGGTTTCGGGCATCCTGCCACGGTGACCGTGGCGCTGGTGCTGATTGTCAGCCGCGGCCTGCAGAACTCAGGCGCCATCCAGTCGATCGGCAAGCTGATCCCCTCGCAGGGGTCGACCTCCGCCCATGTCGGCGTGCTGGCCACAATCGGCGGCGCGCTGTCGGCCGTCATTAACAATGTCGGCGCATTGGCGCTTTTGATGCCGGCGGCGCTGCAATCGGCGGCCAGGGCCGCGCGCTCGCCGGCGCTGCTGCTGATGCCGTTGAGTTTCGGGTCGATCCTGGGCGGGTTGGTGACGCTGATCGGCACGCCACCCAACATCATCGTCGCCACCTTTCGCGGCGACCTGACCGGCGAAGCCTTCGCCATGTTCGATTTCACGCCCGTTGGCGGCGCGGTGGCCATTGCCGGCATCCTTTTCGTGGCTCTGATCGGCTGGCGGCTGGTGCCGGAATCGCGTCGCGCCAAGATGTCGGCCCGCGAACTGTTCGAGATCGAAGCCTATCTTTCCGAGGCGGTGGTCGAGGAAAAGAGCCCACTGGCCGGCAAGACCTTGTCCGAGGCCGACAACATCGCCGAGGAACATGATGCCGTGCTGCTGGGATTGATCCGCGGCGACCGCCGTATCGAACATGGCCATCGCGGTGAGATACTTCAGGCCGGCGACGTCCTGGTGCTTGAGACCGGTCCGGACGCCCTGTCGGCGGTGCATACGGCGCTGCATCTGCATCCGGCCGATCTGGTCAAGAAGCGCCAGAAGGAAGCAACCCCGCCCAGGTCGGAAAGCGGAGAGATTGCCCTGACCGAGGCAGTGGTCCTGCCCGGGTCGCATGTCATAGGCCATACGCCGGAGGCTCTGCGGCTTCGCCGGCGATACGGGGTCAATCTGCTGGCGGTATCGCGCCAGGGCAAGCCGTTCCGGGGACGGCTGCGCAGCTTCCGGTTCCGCGCCGGCGACGTATTGCTGATGGAAGGCGACCCGGAGCGGCTACCGTCGGTCATCGGCCATATCGGATGCCTGCCGCTGGCGGAACGCGGCCTCCAGATCCAGCGGGAAAGGAAGGGATTGCTAGCCATCGGCATCTTCGTGGCTGCCGTGGCCGCCGCCAGCGTTGGGCTGGTCAGCCTGCCCGCCGCCTTCGCCGCCGCCGTGGCCCTGATGGTTCTGCTCAACATCGTGCCGGTCCGCGAAATCTACGAGTCGGTGGACTGGCCCGTGATTGTCCTGCTGGGAGCGATGATTCCCGTCGGCGGGGCGCTGGAAGCAAGCGGGGCCACCGCCACGATTGCCAGCGGCCTGGTGGATATGTCTTCCGGCCTGCCGGCCTGGGCGATCCTCACACTGGTGCTGGTCGTCACCATGACCCTGTCGGACATCATGAACAATGCGGCGACGGCGGTGGTGATGGCGCCGATCTCGGTGGGTATCGCCGAGCGCCTTGCGGTCAATGCGGACAGCTTCCTGATGGCGGTGGCGATCGGCGCTTCCTGCGCCTTCCTGACCCCCATCGGGCATCAGAACAACACCCTGATCCTGGGGCCCGGCGGTTACAGGTTCGGCGATTACTGGCGCATGGGCCTGCCGCTGGAAATTCTGATCGTGATCGTTTCAATCCCTATGTTGCTGTGGGTCTGGCCTCTCTAGACCCGGCTTCAATACACCAGCGAGGGAAAAGACCTATGAGCGACAGCATCGAATTCGACGAGAAGGAAGCGGCGGAAACCGAACGGTCCTACCTGACCGCCGATATTGTGGCCACCCGCGAGATCGTCATGCAGTTGCTGGCCCCGGTGCAGGGCGAGCGGGTGCTCGATGTCGGATCGGGGCCGGGCCTGCTGCTGCATGACATCGCCGCGGCCGTCGGGCCGGATAGCCTCGCCGCCGGCATCGATATCAGCGAGTCGATGACGGCAATAGCACGCCACCGCTGCCGGGACCTGGACAATGTCGAGCCGGCGACCGGCGACGCCACCAGCCTGCCCTGGCCGGACGCTACATTCGATCACGCGGTCTCAACGCAGGTCTATGAATATGTGCCGGACCTGGGCCGGGCCTTCGCCGAACTGCGCCGCGTCCTGAAAGCGGGCGGCTGCGCCGTGATTATGGCGACGGACTCCGCCAGCATCCTGTTCGGACCGCCGGGCGATGAAACATTCGCGCGGATTCAGAAAGCCTGGCCACGCCATTGCGCCCATCCCTTCCTTCCCCGCGAACTGGACGGACAACTCGCTGAGGCCAGCCTGTCGGTGACTGGACGCAAGGTCCATGTCATCCTGAACAACCGCTTCGGCCCCGAACATTTTGGCTGGCATATGGCGCGCGCAATGTCGTTCTACGCTGCCAAACAGGGGGCGATCAGCAAGGACGAAGGCAAGGCCTGGGTGAACCGGCTGCAGGCGCTGGACAAAGCGGGCGCCTTCTTCTTCAGCATGAACCGCTATATCTTCACGGCCCGGGCCTGATGCACCGGCAACCGACCGGCGCAAAGCGCCAAAAGGATTTGCACTTGCCGCAAACCTCGAAATCAACGAAACTTTAACGATAAATGCAGGGGAGCGACAATGAACCGGGGAACAATCGGGAAGTTCGCATTTGTCCTGGCGCTGGCCGGACTGACCGGCTGCGCGCAACAACAGGCCGCCGCGCCAGCCAACACCGAAACCAAACAACCGGAACGTCAGGACATGATATCCGGCCCCGCGGTTGCGCAGGATGGCGATACCGTCATTATCAAGGGCGAATCCATCGACCTGTGGGGCGTGGAAGCTCCCAATCTGGATAATTCCGACGGCTGGTTCGCGCGCGCCGCCCTGGATCGCTTCATCGGCGAAAAGGGCGAACTTGTCTGCATCGCCAAGGTAAAGCGCAAGAAACGCCGCACCCTGGCGATCTGTTCAAACAACCGGGTCGGCGATCTCGGGCGAGCAATGCTGCTGAACGGCTGGGCCGTAGTAAACAGGCGCGACCAGCGCGACATGGACGTCGACGCAGCACTAACGGGAGTCTATGAGCGTACGGAACAGCGCGCCCGCCAGACCCGCGCCGGCCTTTGGGTCAACAACCCGCTGAAATAGAAAGGCATCAGGTGCCCTAGGCGACCTGTTCCTTGGTCTTCTGGAAACGGATGTCCGGGAAATCCTTAGCCGTGCGTTCAAGATGCCAGGCGTTACGTGCCAGGAACACGGGCGAGCCGTCATGGTCGTCGGCCAGCGCCGAGCCGTTGGCATCGGCAAATTTCTTCATAATGTGGGAATCGTCGGCCTCGACCCAGCGCGCGGTATAAAGCTCGGTCCGCTCAAAGCGCACCGGGATATCGTATTCGGTCCGGATGCGATCTGCCAATACGTCGAATTGCAGCGGCCCCACTACCCCGACGATCCAGTCGGAGCCCAGCCGCGTGCGGAAGGCCTGGGCTGCGCCCTCTTCCGCCAACTGTGTCAGCGCCCGCCCCAGATGCTTGGCCTTCATCGGGTCCTCCGGCCGCACGCGCTGCAGCATTTCCGGCGCGAAGGCCGGGATGCCGGTGAAATGGATATCCTCGCCCTCGGTCAGCGCATCGCCGATGCGCAAATTGCCGTGGTTGGGCAGGCCGACGATATCGCCGGCATGGGCTTCCTCCGCCAATTCGCGGTCGCGCGCCAGGAAAAGTACCGGGGCGCTCATCGCGATCATCTTGCCGCTGCGCACATGCTTCAGCTTCATGCCGCGCTTGAAATGGCCAGACGCCAACCGCATGAAGGCGATGCGGTAGCGATGCTTGGGGTCCATGTTCGCCTGGATCTTGAACACGAAACCGGCGACCTTCTTCTCTTCCGGGTCGATCTCGCGTTCGGTCGCCGGTTGCGGGCGCGGCGGCGGCGCCATGTCGACAAGCCCCTGCAGCAATTCGCCAACGCCGAAATTGTTGATCGCGCTGCCGAAGAAGATCGGCGTCATATGCCCTTCGCGATAGGAAGCCATGTCGAATTCCGGCATCAGACCGCGCGCCATCTCCACCTCTTCACGCAGCTTCGCCACGGCATGGTCCGGCAATAGCTTGTCGAGCTTGGGATCGTCGAGCCCCTTGCAACTTTCGGTCTCCTGCGGGCGGCCTTTCTTGGCGCGCTCCAGCAGCGCCAGCCGGTCGTGCATAAGATCGTAGCAGCCCAGGAAATCGCGCCCCATGCCGATCGGCCAGCTGCCCGGCGTCACGTCCAGCGCCAGGGTCTGCTCCACTTCGTCGATCAGTTCGAACGGGTCGCGGCTTTCGCGGTCCAGCTTGTTGACGAAGGTGATGATCGGCATATTGCGCAGGCGGCATACCTCGAACAGCTTGCGGGTCTGGGTTTCGATACCCTTGGCCGCGTCGATCACCATGACCGCGGAATCGACCGCGGTCAGCGTGCGGTAGGTATCCTCCGAGAAATCCTCATGGCCCGGCGTGTCGAGCAGGTTGAAGGTGCAGCCCTGATATTCGTATGTCATCACCGAGGACGCCACCGAGATGCCGCGCTCACGCTCCACCTTCATCCAGTCCGAATGGGCGCGCCGCTGCTCGCCGCGCGCCTTGACCGCGCCGGCCGCCTGAATCGCGCCGCCGAACAGCAGCAGCTTTTCGGTCAACGTCGTCTTGCCCGCATCCGGGTGCGAAATGATCGCGAATGTGCGGCGCCGCGAAACGACGTCGGTCTGGCTCGCCATGGTGGGTCTTTTCTCCAACAAACAAATCGCGCCCGTGGCTGAGGGCGCGCGCATGGGCCGGATATGGGGCAATCGGCGGCAAAACGCAAGGCCACGTGCGGCATCTATGACCGGCCGGGCCGGCCCGCCGGCGTTCCTGCGCCGCGCGGGCCGATTCCGAACTGGCTGAAAGGTTAGCTGCCCGCCGCTTCCTCGAGCGCTTTCAGCACTTTCGGCGGCGACATCGGCAGGTCGGTCATGCGCAGGCCGGTGGCGTCCGCAATCGCGTTGGCGACCGCGGCTTTGACCGGCACGATCGAGGTTTCGCCGATCCCGCGCACCCCGAAGGGATGATTCGGGTTCGGCACCTCGACGATCACCGCGTCAATCATCGGCAGGTCCGAGGCGACCGGGATCCGGTAGTCGAGGAAGTTCGGATTCTCCAGCCGCCCGTTGGCGTCGTAGATATATTCCTCGTTCAGCGCCCAGCCGATGCCCTGCGCCGCGGCGCCCTGGTACTGGCCTTCGACGTAAGAGGGATGGATCGCCTTGCCGGCATCCTGGGCAACGGTGAAGCGCAGGATCGTGGTCTTGCCGGTCTCTGGATCGACCTCAACATCGACCATCTCGGCGGCGAAGCTGGGGGCCGCGCCCTTCACGTTCTCCTCGAAAT
>JBFFGY010000063.1:0-9790 GCA_041557215.1 Alphaproteobacteria bacterium | reverse complement strand
GCAGGGCGGCGGGGTTAAGCCAGGAGGTTGAACGTTTCCTCGCGGAAATCAGGATGGAAAGCTGACGGACAAGTCCGTGTTTAGGGCATTCTTAACCAAGCAACGCTACATTGCCCCTTACGGCTGCCGGGCGCCAAAAAGTTAGAGGCATTCAGGCTGGAATTTAATTCAAGAAAGTTAGAATATGCGAAATTTCGTTGACTGGTTCGCGCGCAAATCCGTCAGAAACAGCCTGGTCCTCATTGTTCTTGCCCTGTCCGGAATCATTACCTATTACACGATCGGTCTGGCGAAATTTGCGGTCTATAATCGAGATAACGCGAGCGCGGCCGCGGCGACCAGTGAAATTTCGGACGCATTGCTCGAACTCGCCGGCGCGCTGGCGCGCGAACGCCGGACAATTGAACTTTCAGTCGAATCGCGTGTCCTTTCGCTCAGTTCCAAAAAGCGGCTGGCACGGCTGAACAGTGAGCATGAAGCCTCGCGCGGCGCTTTTTCCAGAGTGGAGGCCCTGCTGGCCGACGCCCGTCTCGCGCAGGTTGGTGCCGAGCTGAAGAAGCGGTTCCTGGTTCAGGGCAAGGAACTCGACGAACTGCGCAATGAGGTGGACAACGTCCTTGGCCACACCATTACGCGATCCAACGCCGAAGTGCCGCGACGTTTCGTTAAGTCCCTGACCGAACTGGTCTCCGCCGCGCGTGAACTACGCAACGCTTCCGACTACCGGCCACCGGAATCCCTTCATCTAATTCAGGCCAATCAGCAACTGCATGACGCGATCTGGGTGATCGAGGAAAACCTCCACCATGAACGCTCGCAATTCGCGGTAATGCTGGTCAAGGGCCGCCGGCTTGCGCCGCTCCAGGCGGAAAAGCTGGGTGTTTACAGGGGGCTTATCGCCGCCGGTTGGGACCGTGTTCGCCATTACGTCTCGCGCAGCGATGCCGATCCTGCCGTCGTTGCCGCAATCAAGGTCGCTCGCGCGGAGATGCTTGACGAGTTCAACGCGATGCGGGAGGCGGTTTATGAAGCGGGCGTCACAGGCAGCCACTATCCGGTGTCCTATATCGAGTGGCTAGACCAAACGGAGGCAGCAATCCTGCGGGTCGCTGATCTATCGAAAGTCGTTGCGGAAGCATCCGGGCGTGTTGCGGCCGGGGCCGTAGCCCTGGGGGAGCACAACATCGTCATCGATATCGGCCTGTTCCTTATCGGCGCGGTGGCAGGGCTGCTGTCCCTATACATAGTAATGTTCCGGGTGACCGGTCCGCTGGGTGGTATGACTGGCGCCATGTCGCGGTTGGCCGACGGCAACATCGAAATATCAATTCCCTGGGCGCATCGGCGCGACGAAATCGGTGAGATGGGGCGCGCGCTGCGGGTGTTCCGCGAAAATGTGATCGAGAAGGCGCAGTTGCAGCTGGAGCAGGAAGAAAAGGAGGCGGCGGCCCGAGAGGAAAAGCGGCGCGACATGATGAAACTGGCGCGCCGTTTCGAGATCGAGGTCAAGGTCGTGGTGGATTCCGTGCGCGAGGAAGTGGAGGGCATGCGCGATGCCGCCACATCGATGACGCATGCCGCAGAAGAGGGAAGCGAGCAGGCCGGCGCCGTTGCGGCGGCTTCGCGCCAGGCGTCGGCCAATGTGGCGACGGTCGCCACCGCGGCCGAGGAACTGTCCGCCTCGATTGCTGAAATCGGGCGCCAGGCCGAGCAGTCGGCCGATATCGCGGGCCGGGCGGTCGATCGGGCGAAGACAACCGATGCCACGGTCCAGCGCCTTTCGGAGGCCGCAGCGCGCATCGGTGAGGTGGTAGACCTCATCAACGAGATTGCCGGCCAGACCAATCTTCTGGCCCTCAACGCCACAATCGAGGCGGCCCGCGCCGGCGAGGCGGGCAAGGGCTTCGCCGTGGTCGCCCAGGAGGTAAAGAACCTGGCCAACCAGACGGCGAAGGCGACCGAGGATATTTCGGCCCAGATTGCCTCGATACAAGGTGAAACCAAAAGCGCCGTCGACGATATCCGGGGCATTCGCGACATTATCGGAGAGATCAACGACATCTCCATGACCATTGCCACGGCGGTGGAACAGCAAGGCGCCTCGACCCACGAAATCGCGCGCAATGTCCAGCAGGCGGCAAAGGGAACTGGCGAGGTCGATGCAAAGATCGAACTGGTCAGCACGGCCGCCGGCGAAACCGGCGCCGCGGCGCAGCAGGTGGTGTCTGCAACCGGTTCCCTGGCGGAAAAGGCCGATGAACTGTCCCGCGAAGTCGGGAATTTCCTGGAGCAGATTCGCGCAGGCTGACGGTTTCCGTTTAACCCGCTGGACAGAACTCGCCCCAGGCTTCATCATGTTCGCATGTTGCGGTTGATATATGGGCGCATGCGCCTGTTATGGCGCGCAATTTCCTTTTCCGCGGTGGCCTTCGCGCTGGCCGTGCTGTCGGCTGATGGTGGCGGGGCGCAAAAGACCGGCCATGCGGCGCGGCTAATCGTCAACGGGCCGATCGGCCCGGCAGTTGCGGACTATATCCATCGCGGTATCGAAAAAGCCGTCGACGGCGGCGCCACGGTGGTGATCCTGCAGATGGATACGCCGGGCGGTCTCGACACATCGATGCGCGAGATCATCAAGGACATCCTGGCCTCGCCGGCGCCCATTATCGGCTATGTCGGCCCGTCGGGCGCGCGCGCGGCCAGCGCCGGTACCTATATGCTCTATGCCTCCCATGTCGCGGCAATGGCCCCGGCCACCAATCTGGGCGCGGCGACGCCGGTTCAGATGGGTGCGCCCGGCACGCCGGAGAAGGACGACGAGGAAGGCAAGTCCCCGGGCAAGAAGCAGGAGGACAAGAAGGCCGAGGATGCGGAATCGTCCAGCGAAGAGTCGGCGGACGGCGACTCCGTGGAAGAAGATGCGCAAGAGGGCTGGAACCCCTTTGGCCGCAAGCCCGGCATGGAACAGAAGGTCATGCAGGATGCCGTGGCCTATATCAAAAGCCTCGCCCAGAAGCGTGGCCGCAACGCAGAATGGGCCGTCAAGGCGGTGACTGAGGCGGCCAGCCTGTCGGCCGAGGATGCGCTGGCCGAGGGTGTAATCAACTTTATCGCCGAATCTCCCGCCGAGGCCCTGGAAAAGGCGGACGGCATGACGGTCGATGTTCAGGGCGCGGACCATGTGATGCAGACCGCCGGCCTGACCGTGGTCGACCTGGCGCCGGACTGGCGCAACGAATTCCTGGAGATCATCACCGACCCGACGGTGGCCTATCTGCTGCTGTTCACCATCGGCATCCCGGCCCTGATGATCGAGCTCTATACCGGCACCATGATCGCCGGCGTGATCGCCGCGATCAGCATTGTTCTCGGCCTGTACGGTCTTCATGTGCTGCCGATCGACTTCGCGGGCGCAGGCCTGATCCTGCTGGGCATGGCGCTTCTGGTGGCGGAGGCTTTCGTGCCCAGCTTCGGCGTGCTGGGACTCGGCGGCGTGGTGGCCTTCGTTATCGGTTCGGTGATGCTGATCGACACCGACGTGCCCGGCTATGGCATATCGCCGTGGCTGATCGGCACGATCTCCACCTTGGCCGGCGGCTTCATGCTTCTTATCGTCGCCATGTTCGTGCGCGCGCGCAGCCGACCCGCCGCCAGCGGGCATGAGGCCATGCTGGGCAAGCCCGCCATTGTCATCGACTGGGCCGGCGGCATGGGGCATGTGCGCTTCCAGGGCGAGGTCTGGCAGGCGCGCGGCGCGCCGGAAACGCTTGATCCGGGCGACAGCGTGATCGTGCTGGACCGCGACGGCGTCATCCTGATCGTCGGAAAGCCAGAGATGCAAGAAGGAGACTGATCATGCAATTGGTATTCATCGTTGCTGGCATAGTTCTCGTCATAGGGTTCGCCTATCTGTTCCTTCATGTCCTGTCGGAATATGAGCGTGGCGTGATCTTCTTCCTCGGCCGTTTCAGCGGCGTGAAGGGGCCGGGGCTGATCGTGCTGATTCCGATCGTCCAGCGCATGGTGCGGGTCGATTTGCGCATGCGGGTGCTGGACGTACCGACCCAGGACGTGATCAGCCGCGACAACGTATCGGTGCATGTCAACGCCGTGGTCTATTACCGGGTCGTAGACCCGGAGCGCGCGATCATCCATGTCGAGAATTTCATCATGGCCACCAGCCAGCTTGCCCAGACGACGCTGCGCTCCGTACTGGGACAGCATGAACTGGACGAAATGCTGGCCGAGCGCGACAAGCTGAACCGCGACATCCAGAAAATCCTCGACGAGCAGACCGACGCCTGGGGTATTAAGGTCGCCAATGTGGAACTGAAGCATGTCGACCTGGAAGAGAGCATGATCCGCGCCATCGCCAAGCAGGCGGAGGCCGAGCGCATGCGTCGCGCAAAGGTCATCGACGCCGATGGCGAGGCCCAGGCGGCCCAGAAATTCCTCGAGGCCGGCCAGAAGTTATCCGCGGTGCCGGAGGCGATGCAGATCCGCTATCTCGCCACCCTGACCGAGATCGCCAGCGAGCGATCCTCGACCATCGTCTTCCCCTTCCCGATCAAGTTCGGCGAGATACTGAAAGGCGTCCTGGGCGAGGACGGCAAGGCCAGTGGTGGCCAGACCGGCGGACTGAAACCGCCGGCGGAGGAGGAAGAGGACGATAATTCCTTCGGGCCGGGCTGAGAGGGGCCTGCGCGACCTCATGCTTCGAGACGGGCCTTGAGACCCTCCTCAGCATGAGGACACGGGCGTTTGAGCCTCATGCTGAGGAGCGGCACCGCCGAGTCTCAAAGTATGAGGTCGCTCGCAGCCAAAACATCGACCCAAGACGATTATGTCGGCCCTTCATTGGCCCCGCGCAAGCTCGGCAGGCCGATGCCGGTGCTCGCGAAGCCGCCGTCGACATTCAGCACTGCGCCGTTGACATAGCTGGCCCGGTCGCTGCTCAGGAAGAAGATGGCTTCGGCCAGTTCTTCCTCCGTGCCGTAGCGGTTCAGCGGGATATGGTCGTGATAGTCGGCCCGGATATCCGGGGTGTGGACCTTCTTGGCCATGGCGGTATCGACCGGGCCTGGCGAGACGGCGTTGACCCGGATGCCCTGCATGCCGAGTTCCGCCGCGAGTTGCTTGGTCAGATGCATCAGGGCGGCCTTGCTGGTGCCGTAGGCGACGCGCAGCGTCGAGGCCCTGGTGCCCGAGATCGAGGTGATGTTGACGATGCTGCCGCCCCCGTTGGCCAGCATCGCCGGCACGCAGGCCTGGGTGCAGATGAAGGGGCCGGACAGGTTCGTCGCCAGCACCGCCGACCAGTCCTCGAAGCTGGTTTCCATTACCGGCCTGAAAATGGCGATGCCGGCATTGTTCACCAGCGCATCGATGCGGCCGAGTTTGGCGATCGTCTGCTCGACCGCCGCGGCGACCTGCTCCGGGACCGATACGTCGCAATGGATGGATACCGCGTTGTCGGGATCGTTCAGTTCCCGCCATGCCCGGTGCTGCGTCTTGCCGTCGATATCCAGCATGGCGACGCGCCAGCCTTCGGCGAGGAATTTATTTGCCGTGGCCAGCCCGATCCCGCGCGCGGCACCGGTGATGACAGCAACCTGTTTCATTCGATCCATCCTTTTGTCGGCTTCATTGCGGGCGACAGTAGCAGGCGCGCCCGGGGAAGTTCGATTGGTTTTTTCGGCGGGCGAGGGAATTCCATTCCCGCGGATGCTGGGCTAACCTGCGCCGGGCAATCGCAACAGGGCAGGGAAGGGACAGGCCATGCCGATCGGGAAATTCGTGGAATATGAGGACGCTTCGCCGGAGGTCCGCGCGGTCTATGACGACATCATGGAGACCCGCAAGGTCGACTGGATCAACAATTTCTGGAAGGCGCTGGCGCAGGATCCGGCGACGCTGAAACGCACCTGGGAAAGCATCAAGCAGGTGATGGCGCCGGGTGCGCTCGACCCGCTGACCAAGGAGATGATCTATGTCGCGGTCAGTGTCACCAACGGCTGCGAATACTGCATCAACTCGCATATGGCCGGGGCACGGGCCAAGGGCATGACCGACGAGATGCTGGCGGAACTGATCGCCGTGATCGGCATGGCCAACGAAACCAACGCGCTGGTCACCGGCTGGCAGGTTGAGATCGACGAGGCGCTGCGCAAGGCCGCGCAAGGGAGCAAATAGCCATGCCCATCGGCAGGAAGGTGGAATATGAGGATGCCTGCCCGGAGGTCCGCGCCGTCTATGACGACATCATGGAAACGCGCAAGCTGCGCTGGATCGCAGATTTCTGGAAGGTAATCGCTCAGGATCCGGCGACCCTGAAGCGCACCTGGGAGAGCATGAAGCAGACCATGGGGCCGGGCGCGATCGACCCATTGCCCAAGGAGCTGATATTCGTCGCGGTCAGTATCGCCAATGGCTGCGAATATTGCACGACCGCCCATACCGCCACCGCGCGGGCCAAGGGCGCCACCCCGGAAATGCTGGCCGAGGCCTTCGCCGTCATGGGCATGGCGGCCGAAACCAATGCCCTGGTCACGGCCTGGCAAGTGGAACTGGACGACCGGTTAAGGGACGCCGCGAGGGGCGGTTGACGGTCCAGGCGCCGTTGGGCGATCGGTGGTCTAACCGCCGAGTGCTTTGAAGTACCAGCGAATGCTCAACATAAAGCTGTGCGATTCCACTCCGTCCTGGGTGATCGTGCCGTAGCCCGCCAGGTTCGTGTCGAAATCCTTGGTCGTGAAATAGCGATAGCCGATAACCATTTCGCTGCCGCCGCTCGTGGAAATCTTCGACATCCCGATGGCCCATTGCCATGCTCCGACGGTCTCCTTGCCGCTGGCGATCCTTTCGTTGACGTAGCAGTTTGCCAGCGGCACCGAACAGAAATCGCCTTTGAATTTCGTATTCAGGTTGGCCACGCCAATGCCCGCGCCCAAAAAGGGATTGAACGAGCCGGCTTCGCCGGGACGGAAAAACAGATTGGCCATGGCCACGGGCCCCGAAACCTTGCCGTAGCCGTCCACGTCATACAGAGATCCGCCGCTGGCCGGGTTCAGATTGTTCAGGAAGAAAGCCTCATATCCAACCTGCGCTTCCAGCCGCAATGCCCGGTAGGCGTATCCGAGGCCGATTTGCGCGCCGAGATCCATGCCCAGGTCGGCCTTGTATTCCGGCCGGCCGCGCGGGTTGTTCGTTTTGCCGACCGTGGTGCCCAGAATCAGATAGGTGCCGCCGCTGTCCTGCTGCGCGCCGGCAGGTGACGGCAGCAAGGACAATATCGAGATCGCCAGAACCAGAACACGCAACATCGCCCGTCCTCCTTGCCATAGTTCGTCAAGGAACATTGCTGTCCGGTCAGACTAACGCGCGGAGAAAGAAATACCAGCAACTTCTCCGCGCCTATCTGTCGCGCCCGCGTTAGTGAGACGGCATCTTCCAGCGCCATCCCAGCATCAGGCTGTGCGCCTGCACGCCCTCCTGTACGACAGGGCCATAGCCGATGACGTTAAGCTCGATTTCGTCCG
The DNA here is from genome assembly GCA_041557215.1 of Alphaproteobacteria bacterium. Classification (GTDB taxonomy): domain Bacteria; phylum Pseudomonadota; class Alphaproteobacteria; order UBA8366; family JADFVY01; genus JADFVY01. The sequence goes on along the minus strand of JBFFGY010000063.1, from coordinate 2,252 downwards.
ATCCGAAATAGCGGTAGCCGACATACCATTCGCCGTTGCCGCTGCTCATGGGTGTCGAAAGCCCGGCCATTGCCTGCCAGACCATCACCGTGTCCGAACCGCCGACCACCTGTTCTCCGTCCCAGCACCGAAGGGCGAAGATCGAACAGTAGAAACCGTGATAATCGGCTTTGAGCCTCGCAAAGCCGACTCCGGCGCCGAGGAATGGGCGCGAGCCGCCCGGCGTGCCGAAATCGTAAAACAGGTTGGCCATCATCGCCGGGCCGGCCAAGTCGCCGGTGGTATCCGACTCCGACAATGGGCCGCCGGGCAGCGGATTGACGTTATTCAGATAAAAATTCTCGTATCCGATTTGGCCTTCCAGCCGAAGCCCTTCGAAGGCATAGCCCATACCGAGGCGCAGGCCGGCCTCGAATCCGAGGTCCGCCTCATACACACCGTCGGCCACGGGATCGTTCGGGGCGCCGCCCGAGAAATCAACGGCGATGTAAAGCCCACTGCCGGTATCCGCCGCACGCCCGCTCGTCTCCGCCGCGACCGCTCCAGCGCTCCAGGGCAAGAGAAACAGGAGACCGCACGCATACATGTTTCGCCACTTCATCGCATCCTCCATCGCTTCCATTCCTCGAGCCTGCCGGGGAAGGATGGAAATGGCCAGCGACCGGATTTCCTACCGGCGGTCAGTTCAGAAAATGGCGTACGCCGAAGGTCACGCTGTGGGACTCCAGCCCTTCCTGGGTAAAGGGGCCATATCCCTCCAGGTGGAACTGCATGTCGTCGGTCCGGTAATAGCGGTAACCCGCCTGCCACTCCCCGCCGATCCAGCTTGCCGGGATCGTCAGGCCGGCCATCGCCTGCCAGGCCATGACCGTGTCGGACCCGGTGATCACGGGCGTTCTCTCCCAGCAGACGATGAAGCAGAATACAACATCCTCCGCCTGAGCTGACATATCGACGAAGCCGATGCCGGCGCCGAGATAGGGGCGGACCTTGCCGATGGACCCGATATCGTAGAAGGCATTCGCCATCAGGCCCCAGCCTCTGAAATTCACGGCGGTTTCGGGGCTTGCCAGCGGGCTGCCGGGGACGGGGTTCATGCTGCTGACGTCCAAATGGTCGGCCCGCAACTGGCCTTCCAGGCGAACCGGCCCCATGCGGTAGCCGATGCCGCCCGCAAGGCCGGTTGTATAGTCGATCGATGCTTCGTAGATGCCCGGCGCGGATGTGCTGCGGGCGCCGCCGAGCGCCAGTTCGCCGGAGAAATACAGGCCGCCTGCCGTGGCGGGCTCGGGAAGGGGCGCCGTCTGCTGGGCGGCCGCAAGGCCGGGTGCGGCGATGACGAGAGAAATCACGAAACCCAATAATTTCGTTCGAATAATAATTCTCCCGCAAATCCATTCGAAAATGGCATCGAACCCGCCCTGCCGGGAAAAGCCAATGTTCATGAATTTCCAGCATGCTGGTTTGTGCGGGAAGGCAGGGAAGTGTCAGCGGGTCAGCCGCACCAGAATCGTGCCGTGGATTGCGCCGGCAAGGGCGCCGGCGCCGGCGATGACGGAGGCCGCGATGGCCAGCAGGGACAGCAGGCCGTCTTGTGGCAGGGGCAGGCCGGCGGCAAGGAAGATCAGCGGCATGGCGGCGGCCCAGGCCAGTGCGTTGGCCAGGACCCACCAGCCTGCGCCGCGAATGTGACGGCGCAGTATCCGCCATTGCGGGGCCGCCAGGATTGCACCCGATACGAACCCTGTCCCCGCCGCCATAATATGTATTCCCGCACCTTCGGGCTCCGGAATCGCCCCGCCGCCGTCGCCGATCAGCGACATGATGGTGCTCGGCAGCATGCCCAACAGCCATGCCGCCGCAGCACCCGCGACCGTGGCCGATATCCAGGACCGGCGGGTGAGCGCCGGCAGGCGCCGGCGCAGTACGAGCCATTGCGCCAGTCCGACGACCGCGCCTTCAAACGCGCCGAGCAGGGTGAACAGGCCCAGCCCGAACAGCGCCTCAGGCCCGCTGCCTTCGGAAAAGAGCCGGACCAGCAGAATGGCGGCGAAGGCCACCGGCCCCAGCCCCAGCAACTCGCCGACCGCGTTGGCGATGACCCATCGGAGCCAGAAGCCGGTATCGCGAGACGTCACCCCACGCGGGTCGGCCTGCCGGTTATCGGATATTGCGGGTCGGAATAGCCAGGGGTGGAGGGGTGGCCAGGCGGGACCATGCTGTTCAGCAGGGCCTCGTCCTCGGCCGTGAAT
>JBFFGY010000062.1:0-9890 GCA_041557215.1 Alphaproteobacteria bacterium | reverse complement strand
CCCGTCGGCAAGGGTCGGGCATGTCGGGCTTTATCGCGACCATGAGACGCTGGAAGCAGTCGAATATTACTTCAAGGTGCCGCATTCTCTGGGAGAGCGGCTCTGCATCGTCGTCGACCCCATGCTGGCAACCGCCCATTCATCGATAGCCGCCATAGACAGGGTCAAGGCCGCCGGCGCAAGGTATCTGAAATTCGTCTGCCTGCTGGCGGCCCCGGAAGGCATAGAGGCGCTTGCCAAGGCCCATCCGGACGTGCCCATCTATACCGGCGCCATCGACCGGCAACTCAACGAGCACGGCTATATCCTGCCCGGCCTGGGCGATGCCGGCGACCGGATATTCGGCACGAAATAGCGTCGTCAAACGAAGCCCCTTGGCGGCATATCCGGCCCACGCACCAGCCAGTTGTCATCCAGGTATCGGCAGGCGCCTTCGATGACATGCAGCGTATAGGCATGGCGCGAATTCGCGCTGCGGTTCGGGCCACTCAGATGCGGCAATCGGCCATGCAGAAGGACCAGGTCACCTTTTGCCGCTTCCAGGGGAACACTCTTCGTCCCGTCAAACGGCATATCGTCCAGTGTTTCGATGACGAGTTCGCCGTCGCGGTTCCGGTAGCGCCGGCGCAGCGACCCCTTATGTTCGCCACGCAATGCGTGAAGGCAGCCGTTCTCCAGCGTCGCGTCCTCCAGCGCGAACCAGAAACCAACAACACTTTCCGGCTCGGTCAGCAGGAAGGTGCCGTCTTGATGGCACAGCACCTCACCTCCGATATGCGGCTGCTTGAAGATATACATGGACTGCAGCAGCAGTGGTTCCGCGAGGCCGAGATCGGCCGCGGTGCGGGCCAGTTTGGCGCCATGCGAGAACGCCTCGAACGCCGGATCCAGATCATGCATTGCATGGCCTATCTTGTTGATGGCCACCGACTTGTCGACCGTGATATTGCCGTCGGCGTCGATCGCCTCTTCCTCGAAGAACAGCCGGATCTTGTCCCCCGACTCCTTGAAATAGCCGTCCGCCGAATGAGCCCGGGTTCTCGTCGAGAACACCGTCCGCGCCTCGGCCGCATCGAAGGAATCGACCAGTTCCCCGGCCCGCGCCCGCAGCGCATCGCAGGCAGCCGACGCCACATAACCCTGAAGGACCAGGTAGCCGTCCCGTTCCCAGGCCTCCAGCACTGCCGGCGACAGATGGCCGTCTGCCGGAGCGCGAAAACGGACAGGGTGGGGTTCGCCGCTCATATCCCCTCGCAGACGCGGCCATGATCCAGAGCGCCGAGCCCCAGATGGCGGGCGATCGTCTGGCCCATATCGGCGAAGCCTTCCCGGCGGCCCAGCGGAACCGCGCGTATGCCAGGCCCGAAGAACAGCACCGGCACATGCTCGCGGGTATGGTCCGTCCCCTCCCAGGTTGGGTCGCAGCCATGATCCGCCGTCATCAGTACCAGGTCACCGGGCCGCAGCCGATGTTCCAGTGTCGGCAGCCGCCGGTCGAATTCCTCCAGCGCCGCGGCATAGCCCGCGACATTGCGGCGATGGCCGAACAGCGTGTCGAAATCAACGAAATTTACGAAGGTGATGGCGCCGTCCGGCGCCTCGTCGACCTGTTCCAGCAGCCGGTCGAACAGTTCCATATTGCCGCCGGCCTTCACCCGCCGGGAGATGCCCTGCCCGCCGAAGATATCGGCCACCTTGCCCACCGATATCACCTCGCGGCCCGCCGCCACGGCGCGGTCCAGCAGGGTCTCGGCGAAAGGCGGCGTGGTATAGTCCCGGCGGTTGGCGGTGCGGGTGAAGCCCTCCGCATCCTCCCCGACGAAGGGGCGGGCGATGACCCGCCCGACATTCATGGGGTCGACCAATTCGCGCGCGATCTCACAGATTTCATAGAGGCGGTCCAGCCCGAAATGTTCCTCATGGGCGGCGATCTGGAAGACCGAATCGGCGGAGGTGTAACAGATCGGCCTGCCGGTCCGGATATGCTCCTCGCCCAATTGCCGGATGATTTCCGTGCCCGAGGCGTGGCAGTCTCCGAGGATTCCGGGCAGCCCGCCGCGCTCGACCAGCGCCGCGATCAGGTCGGGCGGGAAACAGGGCCGCGTCTTCGGGAAATAATGCCAGTCGAACGGTACCGGCAGGCCGGCGATCTCCCAGTGGCCGCTGGGCGTATCCTTGCCGCTACTCTGCTCCACCGCATAGCCCCAGGCGCCTTGCGGCTCCGACAATGTATCCAGCGCGGGGGCGGGCCGGCCGCGGCTTTCCAGTGCCGCCATGCCGAGCCCGAGGCGCAACAGGTTCGGGATGGCCAGGGCGCCGCGGCGACCATGTCCGTCGCCCTGCCCTGCCGCGGAGCTCTCCACGATATGGCCCAGCGTATCCGCGCCGGAGTCGCCGAAGCGCTCCGCATCGAGGCTCGATCCAATTCCGAGCGAATCGAGCACGAGGATGAAGGCCCGGCTCATGGCTCGCCGATCCAGTCTATGATTGCGGGCCCTGGTTTCGGCGCCTCTCCGCTTATCATTATCGCTGCCCTCAGCTCATTGCAGGCGGCTTCCGCCGCCGTCTCATCCGCTGCATGGACGATGGCGAGCGGCCGGTCGGCACTTGCTTCCTCGCCTAGACCGCACATACCGGTTAGGCCCACTGCATGGTCGATCATATCGTCGGCCCGCCGCCGCCCGCCTCCCAGTGCAACGACGGCCACCCCGACAGCGCGCGTATCCACGGCGCTCACAACGCCCGGCGCATCCGCCACGCAAGCGACCTGAACCGGTGCGGCCGGCAGGTAGCTGTCCGGACTCTCGATGAAATCCCTTGGCCCACCCAGCGCCGATACCATGCGCTGGAAGGTTTCCGCGGCCCGCCCGTTGCCCAGCACGGCGCAGGCCATGTCCTGGCCCGCCTCGCTGTCCTTGGCGATTCCGCCGATCGCCAGCATCTCGCCGACCAGCGCCAGCACAATCTCCAGCAGTCGCTTGTCCCGGCCCTTCTTTTCGCACAGGAAGGCAACGGCTTCGGCCACTTCCAGCGCATTGCCGACGGACCGGCCCAGCACCTGGTTCATGTCGGTAATCAGGGCTGTCGTCTTCAGGCCCGCTCCGTTGGCGACGGCGACGATACTTTCGGCCAGTTCCCGAGCCATCGGCAATTCCGCCGCGAAGGCGCCATTACCCGTCTTCACATCCATAACCAGTCCCTGCAACCCCGCCGCCAGCTTCTTCGACAGGATGGAGGCGGTAATCAGCGGAATGGACTCCACGGTCGCGGTAACGTCGCGGATCGCATAAAGCCGCCGGTCGGCAGGGGCCAGGTCGCCGGTCTGGCCGATAATGGCGCAACCGGCCTCGGCGATGCAGCGGCGGAAACCGGCGATATCGGGCGCCGTGTTGTAGCCGGGAATCGAATCAAGCTTGTCCAAAGTCCCACCGGTATGGCCCAGCCCCCGGCCGGAGATCATCGGCACCCGCGCGCCGCAGGCCGCGACGATGGGCGCCAGCATCAGGCTGACCTTATCGCCGATGCCGCCGGTCGAATGCTTGTCCAGCACCGGCGGCCCATCTTCCCAAGCGATTGTTTCGCCGGACTCCACCATGCAGCGGGTCAGCGCCACCCGCTCGTCCATGGTCATGCCCTGGAAGAAGACCGCCATGGCGAAGGCCGCCACCTGGCCCTCCGAGATCGACCCGTCGGTCAGCCCGCGGATCATGAAGGCGATCTCGTCGGCGCTCAGCGTCGCGCCATCGCGTTTACGGCGGATGATTTCCTGCGGCAGATAGCTCATGAGGGCCAGTCCTTGAGAAATTCCAGCATCAGCCGGCGCACCTCCGCCGCGGCTGTCGCTGCCACCGCCAGCGTCTGGTCGTGGCTGAGCCCCTTATCGTCCATACCGGCGGCCAGGTTCGTAATGATCGACAGGGCGGCCACGCGCATTCCTGTTTGGCGCGCCAGTATGCATTCGGGCGCCGTCGACATGCCCACCGCATCCGCGCCCAGCACCCGCGCCGCGCGGATTTCCGCCGGGGTCTCGAAATGCGGGCCGCAGAACCAGGCATAGACACCCTCATGCAGCGTCAGCCCTACGGCCTTGGCGGACTGCTGCAGCCGCTTTCGCAATGCGGGGTCGTAGGCATCGACCATATTGACGAACTTGCCGTCGCCGGGCTCGCCGAACAACGGCGATACGCCGGTCAGCCCTATATGGTCGTTGATCGCCATCACCGAGCCGGGCCCGACCTCCGGGCGCAGGCTGCCTGCCGCGTTGGTCAGGACGAGCGCCTCGCAACCCATCGCTGCGAGGGTTCGCACCGGAACCTTCATCGCATCCGCCCGTCCGGACTCGTAATAATGCGCCCGGCCATGCAGCAGGGCGACCGGCGTTCCCGCAATCGTTCCCAGCAGCAAACGCCCGGCATGCCCGCCGACACCGGGCGTCGGGAAGCCGTGCAGATCGCCGTAAGGCATTGCCGTCGCTTCCGCCACATCATCGGCCAGGGGCCCGAGCCCGGAGCCTAGCACGATCCCGACGCGGGGCTTCAGTCCGCCAGAATGCGAATCCAGCAGTTCCACATTGCGCGCGACATCATGGGAAGTCGTCATTTCAGATGCTCCGGCCCAAATGATAGCGGCAACAGTTCGCCCAGCTTGACCGTCCGCCGCAGCCCTTCCGGGGAACAAATATGGATCGGCGTATCATCGGCGGCAAATTCCCGGATCCGCTGGCGACAGCCGCCGCAGGGTGTGACTAGTTCATCGGCGACGCCCACGACCACCACCTCAACGATCTTCGTCTCGCCATCCATCACCATGGCCGCGATGGCCGAGGCCTCGGCGCACCAACCTTCGGGATAGGCCGCGTTCTCGACGTTGCAACCGGCATAGAGCCGCCCGTTAGCGCCCTTCACCACCGCACCGACATGAAAATTCGAATAGGGCGCATGCGCCTTTTTCATCGCCTCGCGGGCCAGTTCCAGCATTGCCTCGTCCATCTCACCGTTCCTTTACATAGGCTCTGCCGATGGCTTTCGGCGCCATCGCCGTACCGATAAAGCCGGCCAGCAGCACGACCGTCATGATATAGGGCAGCGCCTGGAAGACCTGCACCGGCACCTCGCCGATGCCCGGCACGTTGACGCCCTGCAACCGGATACTGACGGCGTCCAGGAATCCGAACATCAGGCATGCGCCCATCGCCTGCCAGGGCCGCCACTTGCCGAAGATCATCGCCGCTAGCGCGATATAGCCCTGGCCGGCCGACATCTCGCGCACGAAGGCCGCGTTCTGCGCGATCGAAAGATAGGTGCCGCCGATCCCCGCCAGCAGGCCGCCCAGCAGCACCGCGCGGTAGCGCAGCCAGGTCACGGAAATGCCGGCGGTATCGACGGCGTGGGGATTCTCACCGACGGCACGCAGCCGCAGGCCGAAGCGCGTGCGATAGACCATCCACCAGGTCGCCGGCACCGCGGCCAGCGCCACATAGACCAGGATGTTATGGCCGCTGATCAATTCGGCATAGACCGGGCCAATAACCGGCACACCGCGCAACGCGTCCGCCAGCGGCAGCGCGATCGGCATAAAGCGGGCCGAGGCATCCAGGCTGGGCGTCTGTCCGCCCTGGCCAAACCAGGCATTGCCCAGCACCACCGTCAGCCCCGAGGCGAGGAAATTGATCGCCACGGCGCTGACCACCTGGTCGCCCCGATGGGTGACACAAGCGAAGGCATGGATCAGGGCCATCGTGACCGATAGCGCGATCCCGCCAGCCAGCGCCAGCCAGGCCGACCCGGTAACGGTTGCGATACAGGCGGCGGCAAAAGCCGATGCAAGGAGTTTTCCTTCCAGCGAGATATCGATAACGCCGGACCGTTCCGACAGCAGCCCGGCCATGGCGCAGAAGATCAGTGGCGTCGCCACCCGCAGGGTCGCATCCAGGATCAGCAGCACGAAGACGAAGGCATCACCCATTGCCCGTCTCCCCCTGGGCCAGAGGGCCGCCCGGGAACATGGATGCGACACGCCGATACGCCGTCTCGAGCACGCCCCTCATCATGTAGGCCAGCGCGCCGGAAAACATGATCACCAGCCCCTGGATGCCGAAGGTCAGCTCACGGCTGATCTTCGGCAATTCGAACGCCAGTTCCGCCCCGCCCTGCTGCAGGACGCCGAACAGGAAGCTGGCCAGTACGATGCCGATGGGGTGGTTGCGGCCCATCAACGCCACGGCAATCCCGGCAAAGCCCGTGCCGGCGGTGAAGTTCAGCATCAGCCGGTGCTGAACGCCCATGAGTTCGTTGACCGCCACCAGCCCCGCCAGCATCCCTGAAATGCACATGGTGGTGACGATCAGCCGGCGCGTCCGGATGCCGGCATATCGCGCGGCGGCCGGATTATGACCGGCGGCCCGCAATTCGTAACCCCAGGGCGTGCGCCACAGGAACAGCCATACCCCGACGCAAGCGGCCAGCGCCAGAACCAGTGACAGGTTGAGCGGCGAGCGCGCCGTCTCGATTCCGACCAGCGCCAGCACGTCGTGCATCTTGGGCATCAATGCGGCCTCGGCGAAAGGCCGGGTTTCCGGCGACATCTGGCCCGGCATGATCAGAACGTTGACCAGCAGATAGACCATCAGGGCCGAAGCGATGAAGTTGAACATGATGGTGGTGATGACGATATGGCTGCCGCGATAGGCCTGCAGCCAGGCCGGGATCAACGCCCAGGCCGCCCCGAATGCACCCGCCGCGACAATACCGGCCGGGATCAGCAGCCAGCCCGGCAACCAGGGGTCGAACGCCAGCATCGCCAGCCCCACGCCCAGCCCGCCGATATAGGCCTGCCCCTCGCCGCCGATATTGAAAAGCCCGGCATGGAAGGCCATGGCCACCGCCAACCCGGTGAAAATGAAATTGGTGGTGTAGTAGAGCGTGTAACCCAGCGCCTCTTCGTAACCGAAAGCACCGACCAGCATCAGGCGGACCGCCTCGATCGGGTTTTCGCCTACCGCCAGCACCACGAGGCCGGAGGCGATCATTGCCATCAACAGATTGATCGCCGGCAACAGCCCGAGATCGACCCAGCGCGGCAAGGGAACGTAAGGGGTGGCGCTCATGGCGCGGACTCCCGCGCCGCGCGGTCGGCGGCGCCTTCATGAGCATTGGCCATCATCAGACCAAGCGTGCGTTCGTCGGCCGAATCCCCCGCCACCTCGCCGACGATGCGGCCCTCGAACATCACGAGGATGCGGTCGGCCAGCGACATGATTTCATCCAGTTCGACCGAGACCAGCAGGATCGCGCAGCCCGCATCGCGATATTCGCGCAGTTCCTTGTGGATGAACTCGATCGCGCCGATATCCACCCCGCGCGTCGGCTGCCCCACCAGCAGCAGGTCAGGCCGTTTTTCCAGTTCGCGCGCCAGGATCAGCTTCTGCTGGTTGCCGCCGGAAAGGTTGGCGCAGCGCAGGGACGGGTCGCGCGGCCGGACATCGAAATTCTCCATCAGTTCCCGGCAGTGGCCGGAGATGCGCTCCGTGTTGTAGATCGCGTTGCGCCGCAGGGAGGGTTCCCACTGATAACCCAGGATCGCCGACTCCTCCGCCGCGAAGGCCGTAATCAAGCCCATGCGGATGCGGTCTTCAGGCACATGGGCGACGCCGAGCGCACGCATCGCGGCCGGGTCGGCGGCGCGCTCGACCGAGAACGACGTTCCCTTCACCTGGAAGCTCCCGGCGGAAAGCGGCACAATGCCCGCCAGCGCCTGCAGGAGTTCGCCTTGCCCATTGCCGGACACCCCGGCGATGCCGACGATCTCGCCGCCGCGCACCTCGAATCTGACATCATCGACCCGCGGCACATTCCGGCTGTCCCGAACCGTGATGCCCTGGACCCGCAGCACCGTCTCGGCCGGTTGACCGCCCGGACGGCGCTGTCCGAAACCGACCTTGCGCCCGACCATGAGTTCGGCGAGTTCCTCCTCATTCGTGTCGCCCGTGCGGCGCACGGCCACGATCTCGCCGCCACGCATCACCGAAACGCTGTCGGTCACAGCCATGATTTCGCGCAGCTTGTGGGTGATCAGCACGATCGTCGTGCCCCGTTCGCGCAGGGTTCCCAGGATCCGGAATAACTGCTTCGTCTCCTGCGGCGTCAGCACGCCGGTCGGCTCGTCCAGCACCAGCACTTCCGCGCCGCGGAACAGCGCCTTGAGAATTTCCACGCGCTGCAGCTGTCCAACAGGAAGATCGCCGGCGACGGCATCCGGATCGACCTTCAGATCATATTCCTTTTCGAGGCGGGTAAGTTCGGCGCGGGCCTTTTCAATCGAGGATTCGATCAGCGCCCCTTCTTCCGCGCCCAGCACCACATTTTCCAGTATCGTGAAATTGTCGACCAGCATGAAATGCTGATGGACCATGCCGATGCCGTGATCGATCGCATCGCGCGACGAGCGGATGCGCACCGGCCGGCCGTTGACCAGAATTTCGCCGGAATCCGCCTCGTAGAACCCATAAAGGATGCTCATCAGGGTCGATTTCCCGGCCCCGTTCTCGCCAACGATACCGTGAATCTCGCCCTTCGGAATGGCAAGGCTGACGGCGCGGTTGGCCTGCACCGCGCCGAACGCCTTGCTGATTTCCCTGAATTCGATTGCCGGCGGCGGGGACGGCGCGGCTTCCGTCCCGCCGACCCCTGCCGCCGTTTCCCCCTTCGTCATGCGACGCCTGCCTGCTCAGTAGGTGCAGCTATTGTCGGCCATGTAGTCATGCACCTTGATCTTGCCGGCGATGATGTCGGCGCGCGCGGCTTCCACCGCTCCCTTCATCTCGTCGGTGATCAGCGAGGCGTTATGCTCGTCCAGCGCCCAGCCCACGCCGTCCTCGGCCAGGCCCAGCACCCTGATGCCGCCCTTCCAGCTGCCGTTCTTGGCATCCATGAAGGTGGCGTAGGCGGCCACGTCGACCCGCTTCAACATCGAGGTCAGCATGGTGCCCGGATGCAGGTAGTTCTGGTTGGAATCGACGCCGATGGCCAGCTTGCCGGCATCCTTCGCCGCCTGGTAAACGCCGACGCCGGTGCCGCCGGCCGCCGCATAGACCACATCGACGCCGCGGTCGAACTGGCTGCGGGTCAGTTCCGCACCGCGCCCCGGGTCGTTCCAGGCCGACGGGGTCGTGCCGGTCATGTTCTGGATCACCTCGGCATTCGCATTCACATGCTTCACGCCCTGCTCGTAGCCGCAGGCGAAACGGCGGATCAGCGGAATGTCCATGCCGCCGACGAAACCGACTTTGTCGGTCTTGCTAGCCATCGCGGCCAGCATGCCAACCAGGAACGAGCCTTCATGCTCGTTGAACAGGATCGCCTGCACGTTTGGCGCCTCGACGAAACCGTCGATGATGGCAAAGCGCGTGTTGGGGAATTCCTTGGCGACCTTCTCGATCGCCGGCGCCTGGGCGAAACCGACGCCGAGCACCGGGTCGGCGCCGCGCTGGGCCATCTTGCGGATCGCCTGTTCGCGCTGGGTCTCGTTGGTGACCTCGAACTCGCGATAGGAAATGCCGGTCTCTTCCTTGAAGCGGACGACGCCGTCATTCACACCCTGGTTGAAGGATTTGTCGAACTTGCCGCCCATGTCGAACACGACGGCGGGCTTGATCTCGTCGGCGCTTGCCGCCGTGGCCGTCAGCAACAGGGCCCCGGCCAAGGTAGTCAGTGTCTTGCGAAACATGATGCCTCCATATCCTGGCTTTGTGTTTTCGTTGCCCGGCAACAACCGGGCGGGTTTTGATCCTTATTCCCCATAGGGAATCCAGACATTCTTCACATGGGTGGCATGGCGCAGGAACTCTTCCCCCGCGCCCTGCCGGTCATCGGTCCAATCCCGGTCGAGCCCGT
>JBFFGY010000061.1:0-9905 GCA_041557215.1 Alphaproteobacteria bacterium | reverse complement strand
CGTTGGCGCCCACGATGATTTTCCCATCGACCACAAGCCCGCCGCCGACACCCGTGCCCAGAATTACGCCGAATACGTTGCTGGTTCCGGCGGCGGCGCCATCCACCGACTCGGAAAGCGCAAAACAGTTGGCGTCGTTGGCGACCCTCACCGGACGGCCAAGGGCGCCCTCGAGGTCCTTGTCCAGCGGCTGTCCGTTTAACCAAGTGGAGTTGGCGTTTTTCACCCGGCCGGTTGCGGGGGAGATGGTTCCGGGGATTCCGACCCCGATGGTCGCGTCCTCCGCGCCCGCCATAGCTTCGGCCTGGTCAACCAGCGATGCCACCGCAGCCAGAGTGCCGGCATAGTCCTGTTGCGGCGTCTCGATACGGTGCCGGAAACATATGGTGCCAGAATCGTCGAGCAGCGCGACTTCTATCTTTGTACCGCCCAGATCGACGCCGATCCGCATTGCATTCATCCTTTTCCGTTGCCGGACAGCATAATTGAAAATCTGGCATATTTGCCAACGTCATTGCATATGCGTAAAAGTATGTTAGGTATTTGACTATTCTTGTTCCGCTGGTAGCACTGCGTGTCAATTGAGACGCGCCGTCAACTCCCGGGGGCGCCAAGGGGAAGCTGCATGGCTCAGACGATACTGATCGTCGAAGACAACGAACTGAATATGAAGCTCTTCCGCGATCTGCTGGAAGCGCAGGGATACAACGTTATCCAGACGCGCGATGGCATGCAGGCGCTGGACTTGGCGCGCAGCGAGCGGCCGGACCTGATCGTGATGGATATACAACTGCCGCAGGTGTCTGGCCTGGAAGTGACCAAATGGATTAAGGCCGACGATGATCTGAAGCATATACCGGTTGTCGCGGTGACCGCCTTCGCCATGAAGGGGGATGAGGAGAAGATCCGGGAGGGCGGCTGTGAAGCCTATGTCGCCAAGCCGATCTCGGTAAACGACTTCCTGTCGACCATCAGAAAACATCTAAACTGATAGCTGGGCGGCCGCCAATCCCGAAGCCTGCGTGTTTCCTGGAGGGCCAGGGAAATCGAGAAAAAATGCTGTAATATAAAATTGGCGATAATTTTTAGGCGATCCTTCTAACGCCGGTGCGCCATTTCAATTAATGTTAAATCGTTAACGGTCCGGATTTATTCCGCAGGAATGCAAATAAACCTTCCGGGAATAATCGGCCACGAAAAATGTGTCCCCTTGGTGACGGCGTAGTTCGAACCTCCAATGGAAGGATAATATTCATGGACGTGAAACAACCCGATCCCGGAATCGAAGGGTCCCTCGAAAACAACCTGTTTGACCGCGGACGGCGCAGAGCGCTGGCCCGCCTGGGGCTGGCTGCTGCGGCGGTTTATGCAGCGCCCACCTTGCTGTCGCTGACGCCGGCCCGGGCCAGCAGCAGCGGCGGCGGGAACGGCGGTTCCGGAGGGGGCAATAGTGGGCCTTCCGGAGGCGGGAGCAGCGGTCCCCCCGGCAATTCCGATCCCACTCAACCCTCCGCGGCTTAGCACCGACGAGCCCTTCCAGTTCCGACTCGGATGAACCGCTCATCCTGCCGGATAATGGCTCCTGATCCGGCAAATACCGGGGACTACGGCATACTGTATCCGTCGTGGTCCCCGATCCGGGCCTGACCGAATTACGGCATCCGGAATGCTTCTGGAGTTCACGAATCTGACTCGGCCCGTTCTCCTGAACGAAATGACGGGGTTGCCGGCAGAATTCGACAGCATCTTCCGCCATTGGCCTTGCCGGGAAGCCTCCGGCAGCGCGGCAGAGCCCCTGATCCGGATAAAGCCCGCCGGCGATGGCTATAGCCTTTCGGCTCCCTGGCTCGAGGAGTGGCTTTACTACGCCGACATCGTCAATCTGGGGTGCGGCCTGGCCGTCCACGTCAACCACGCAATTCTCCTTGAGCACCGCAATCTTCTCTGTCTGCATGCCGCGGCGGTCGAAATTGGCGGCAAGCTGGTAATTCTCCCCAACATCTATCACGCGGGGAAAAGCCTGCTGACTGTCTGCCTTGCGGCCGCCGGTGCAAGGGTTTTCTCGGACGATATTGTGCCCATCGACAGGAACAGTAACCACGGCGTGGCGATCGGCCTGTCGCCCAGATTGCGACTGCCCCTGCCGGAGACAGTGGGTGAACGGTCTCTGCGCTATATTGCCCGGAACGAGGGGGCGCGGAATCGCCAATATCTCTATCTGGATCTGCCCGAGGAGGATCAGGCTTCATGCGGCGTGCATGCGCCGGTCGGCGGCTTCGTGCTGCTGGACCGGATTGAGGGCGCGCCTGCCGCGTTGGAGCCGGTTGGCGATGGTGAGACCCTGAAACAACTGTTTCTCCGGAACTTTGCCCGGCCGATGCCGCCTGTCGAATCGCTGGACTACCTGCATGGTTTCGTGGCCCAAAGCGCATGTTATCGTCTCACCTATTCGGTGGGGGACGAGGCTGCCGACTTGCTGATGGCGCGTTTCCGGGACCATGCAGCCTTGCCGCCTGATGCTGGCGCCGGGTTTGGCGTCGCCATGGGTACGCCGCCGACCCAACCGGCACGAAGTGCGGGGCATGTCCGGCGCGCCCCGGGTATCGGCGCGCGGGCCGTTGGGACGGATATGTTTCTCAGCGATCCTTCCGGAGAAGAGGTTTATCACCTGAACCTGGTCGGTGCGGGCCTGTGGCGGTTGCTTGACGGGACTTGCAGCCTGGACGAGGCCAAGTCTGTCCTGTGCGAGGCTTTCCCCGATGTTTCCCAGACCGGAATCGGCGAAGATGTGGACAGGCTGGTGTTTGAATTGCTCGGACAAGGGCTGCTCGTCGAGCCGGGAACGGCCCGGGCGGGCTGAACCGGATTTATTTCCGTTCGATTGGAATATCCCGAACTTCGTAACAAATTGTAAACGATTGGACTCAGTCGCCCCGCCCCATTTTGCTATCCTTGAGGGACAAGAAACGATTTCGTCGAAACCGCCGGGCAAGGGGCCATAGGGAGGCGGTGATACGGCGAAGACCTGCCGGTTGAACGGAAAAATAACGGCGACTTGCGGGTGAGACGATACAGGACAGGTTCAGGCACGTCGGAGTCCGACTCCACGAACTGGGCGGACGTTTGTCGCCGGGGGAACGCTATATCCCGATTGCGCAAACAATGCCGTTTTAAGGTGGAGAGAGACCAATGGACGTGAAAGAACTGGATACCAGCAAAAAAACAGGCACCACCGCGACCGGTGGAATCGATGGACGCCGAAGGCGGGCCCTGGCACGACTCGGCCTCGCAACGGCCGGCGCTTATGTCACCCCGACCCTGCTTTCGCTGCAATCGGCTGCGATAGGCGAAACGACGGCCGGCGGTGTGGGCGTCGCGGCCTGACGGGTCACTCCGCCGGGTCGGGCGGACCCTGAGGGGTCGCAAAGGCGACGCCGGGGCGGATATTGTCCTGAGGTCCGCACCCGGCCCCCTTTGCATTTCATCTTTGGCAATCAATGCCTGAAACGGATCCGAAGGGGAGGCCAATGCTGCTGAAATTCCACTCGATGTCACGGCCGGTACAACTGGCCCAGGGCATGAAGCTCTTGCCGCATATGATGCGTGCCTTCGCGCGATGGCCTTATCGGGAGGTGCCCAGGAACTGGAGCAGCGGTGACGCAGTGAACGTTCTTCACGAGGACGGCTGCTACAAGATCGAGGCGCCCTGGCTCAAGAGTTGCCAGCAAGTTACCGATGCTGCCGAACTGGCGCATGCACTGACTGCCCATGTCGCCCGCAGCTGGATGCTCGAAAATCCGGGAATGTTGTGGCTGGGGGCTGCGGCGGCTGAATTCGGCGAGCAGATCGTTGTATTCGTCGGTGGGCCCCGTTCCGGGAAAAGCCTTCTGCTGGCCAGTCTGGCGGTCGGTGGAAACAGGATCTTTGCCGATTCAATCCTGCCCGTCTCGCCCGAAGATCAGTGTGGACAGAGCCTAGGGCTGGCGCCGAAAATCAAATTGCCGCTTCCTGCGGAACTGTCGGGCGCACTTCGCACGATCGTCGAATCGCGGATCGAAAGCGGCAGCGAAGACTTTGGCTATCTTTCTCCCGTTGACGGCGCCCTTGCCGGTTTCGGCGACCGGGCGCGGATACGCGCCTTCGTCATTCTGGACCGTTCCGATGGAACTCCGGCCAGCCTGAGTCCGGCCTCCCCCGGCAAACTCGTCAAACGACTTCTGCTAAACAGCTTTGGTGAGGGAATGGCTGCCGACATGCTGTTGAAGAACGTCGAACATATCGTGGGCGATGCTACCTGTTACCGGCTGGCCTGGTCCGATCCGCAAGAAGCCGTCAGCTTGCTGCGGGCACGCTTTGCACCATGGCGGACACCCGCCGACGACAATATCAGCCATGCGCGGGGCGAGACGCGGAAGCAAGCGCGCCGGCGTCCCGCGGGGCCGAAAATTCCTTCAGGGCGAGTGTTTCGGCACCGCGAGGGACTGCTTGAGCATCTGGTGGATTCCGACCTGTTTCTCGTCAATCTGGGCGGACAGGCGATCTACCATCTGAATGTCCTGGGCACAGGCTTGTGGCGGCTGCTGGATGGCAGATACGGGTTGGATGATGCGGTATTGATTCTCGGTCAGGCCTTCCCGGAGATCGATCCCGCGACCATCGAACAGGACGTAAATTCACTCGTGCAGGACTTGACCGACCGTGGTCTGCTGATCGAGAGAGTCTCCTAGCCCTTGATGCAGGCAAGGGGGCGCAATTCGGCGACCTTCGCGGCAAGGCCGGCTTGGTGCGTGACTTCGATTACCTCGGTGACATCCTTGTAGGCATGGGGGGCCTCTTCCGCGACGCCGCGCATCGAGGGGCTGCGAATTTCAATCCCCTTGCGTGACAACTCGTCGACGATGTCTCTGCCGCGCCAGGTCTTGAGGGCCTGATGGCGGCTCATGCTGCGCCCAGCGCCGTGGCAGGCGGAACTGAAGGCGCGGCTCTCGCTTTCCTTCGCGCCGACCAGTATCCAGGAGGCCGTGCCCATGCTGCCGCCGACGAAAACGGGCTGGCCGATCTCGCGCAGTCCGGCGGGCAGGGAAGGGTGACCCGGGCCGAAGGCGCGGGTGGCCCCCTTGCGGTGGACATAGAGCTGTCTGTCGACGCCGTCGATGCAGTGGCTCTCCACCTTGCAAGTGTTGTGCGAAACGTCGAACAGGAGATCCAGGGCAGCATGCGGCAGGATGCTGTCCAGCGCCTGGCGGACGAGGTGGGTGATGATCTGGCGGTTTGCCAGGGCGCAATTTATGCCGGCCCGCATGGCGCCGAGGTAACGGTCGCCCAACGGCGAGCGGATCGGCGCGCAGGCCAGTTCGCGATCCGGCAGGTTCAGTCCGATCTTTCCATCTTCGATCGCCATTTCGCGAAGGAACTCGGTCCCGATCTGATGGCCGAGCCCGCGCGATCCGCAATGGATGCTGATCACGATATCGCCCTGCGCAAGCCCGAAGGCCCGGGCCACTGGTTCGTTGAAAATTCGGGCGACTTCCTGGACTTCCAGATAATGGTTGCCCGATCCCAGCGTGCCCATCTCCCTGCGCTGGCGCATCTTCGCCTTGTCCGAAACGAATTCCGCGCGGGCGTCTTCCATCCGGCCATGCTCCTCGATCCGTTCAAGGTCCGCCTTGTAACCGTATCCCTGGGAGACAGCCCAGGCCGCCCCGCCTGCCAGCATCTCATCCATTTCTTCGGCCGAAAGACTGATGCGGCCGGTGCTGCCCAGCCCGGCGGGAACGGCGGCGTACAGCATGTCGGCGATTTTCTGTTTGACCGGTTCTATGTCGTCGCGCGTCATTCCCGTCAGCAGGGTCCGGACACCACAGGAGATATCGAAACCGACGCCGCCGGCGGAGATTACGCCGCCCTTATCAGGGTCAAAGGCCGCCACCCCGCCGATCGGGAAACCATATCCCCAATGCGCGTCCGGCATGGCGTAGGAAGCGCCGACGATGCCTGGCAGCGTGGCGACGTTTGTCGCCTGCTCGCGGACCTTTTCATCCATGTCGCGGATCAGACCTTCGTCCGCGTATATGATGGCCGGTACCCGCATGGCGCCGCTGGGCGGCACGCGCCATGCGAAATCGGACAGCCGGTCCAGTCCCGAAATTTCCATGATCTTGTCCTTTTCAGGAGATCGTCAAACGTCGATGACGCAGTGGGCGACCCAGTCGCCATTGCTCTCCTGTTTCACCTCAAGCGCGGTATAGGTCGCACCCTTGACCTCTAGCGCCGGCTCGTGCCGCTGCTGCTCAACCGGTTCGCCCCAGGCGTGACCTGTCAGCTTGTTGTCATCGATATGAACCTCGAAGCGCGCGAAGAGCATTCCGTGCGCAGACATTTCGAAGATCAGAGCGTTCAGCCAATCGATCAGCAGCAGTTCGGGGTCGGGCGCCTCGCATTCGATGTTCACAGGCATCTCGGCCCGGACTCCGGAAGGGTCCGTCACCGCCGCCGTCATGGCCAGGGCAGTCTGTTCAAACGAGATTTCGAGTGTCGGGCCGAATCCGCAAAGGCCGATGTCTGCGCCATGCGGGAAATGTCTCCAGCCGAACTCCTTCGACGCCATAGGACACTCCGTCGTCCATAGCGGATCGTTAGCAGGATGAACCCTTGCGGGCAGGTCTTCGTTGATTCAGGTCAAGCGGGCTGCTGATGGCGGAGTGTCAGGCCAGGCGGCGACTGAGCGTGTCACCGGATGAACAGCGCCGGAAAAGGTCGACGTAAATCTCCGATGTTGAGGTGATGTTCCAGTTTCGCACAACGAAGCTGCGGGGCGTTTCCGGTTCATCGAAAGCAAGGCTGCGGCGAATGTTATGCAACAGCGTGGGCTTGAAATAGGTGGGAATCAGTCGGCCGGTTTTGGGGCACAGGGCTTCTTTATGTGTCGGCCCGCATGCAATGACAGGTTTGCCGCAAGCCTGGGCAGCCAGAATTGCGCGGGGCGGGTTTTCCAGGGAAGGCCCGTGGAAATATATGTCGATCGCCTGAAAGGTCAGTTACGGTCTGGCCCATCCACCGAGGACATGGATCCGTTCTTCCAGCCCCAGCTTGCGGATGAGTTCGCGCTCCATCCGGTCCAGCCTGGCCTTGCCGAACAGGGCAAGGTGGACGTTCGATTCCAGCTGGAAAAGGGCGTGGGCCAGATGAGACACATCCGACAAAGAG
This sequence comes from Alphaproteobacteria bacterium, assembly GCA_041557215.1. Lineage (GTDB taxonomy): Bacteria > Pseudomonadota > Alphaproteobacteria > UBA8366 > JADFVY01 > JADFVY01. Next base: position 2,699 of record JBFFGY010000061.1, on the reverse strand, counting down.
CTGGAACAGCCAATAATTTTGGGTTCCGGAGGTAGCCCGACCCGTCGCCTTGCCTTTTCCTGATCGCCGGGAAAATACCGGTTACAGTCGATTCCCGTCGGTATGATTTCCACCTTAACCGACCCGCGTAATCTGGAGGCGACGGCCGGATCCGATGAGATCGTCACAGGCGACAATTCCTGGATCAGCGTGCAGAGTTTGCCTGTCTCGTCTTCGTCGGCCTGCAGAAAATCGCTATTCAGGCTGTGGACAAGGTAGGGGACGCCGGCCTTGCGGGCGGCGCGACCCACAAATTCCAGTTCGTCCAGCCGATGGGTATGAACGAATGTGGGTCGCATACGCTCGAATACGCCGCAGATCTGATCCAGCAAGCCAGGGGCATCGTCGTTAAGCTGAACAGCGTCGATCTGATTGCCGGCGTTCCATTTGTCGTCCTCCAGCCACAACAAGCGGGTATCGTAGTAGGGCCGCAATATATTGCACAGGTCGACCGCGGCGGTCTGGTCGTTCTGCGCATCGCTGCTTCTGACGGTTTCCACCAGCAGCGGCCGGTCCCGAAATGGCTGGACAGGCTCTGGCGAGCGTATTGAATCGAATGCTTTCATAAAATGCCTGATCGCCGAAATAATTGGGTCGACCGACATACAAGCATTTTCCATGCCAGTTCCGGCGGCTCCGATTTCTCTGTTTGCCGCAGCTGACAAAGAAATAACCGCGCAGGATTACTGCGCGGTTATGCAAATTGCATCGCAATGCCGGGGCGTTATCCGGCGATGGTCATCCGGCGCTGCGGAACATCGAGAACAGGCCGCTCAAAGGGCCGGTCATGGCGGAAGGATCCTGCCCCACCACCATGCCCGCCATCTGCCAGGCCATCATGCCGCCATGGACATTGTAGGCGCTGCCATAGTGATGCGCGAAAAGCCGTTCGGCAGCCATCGCCGAGCGCGCGCCCGTGGCGCAGACAATGGCGACCTTCTTTCCGCTGGCATCGGGCAGCTCGATGCCGCCAAGTTTCGACAGCGGCATCAGCACCGCGGCCGGAATATGGGCGCGGGCATGTTCATGCGGTTCGCGCACGTCGATCAGCAGGACTTCGTCCTTTGCGATCCAGTCATTCAGCGTATGCGCGTCGACGGACTGTACGTCGGCCATGATTAATCCCTCCCTATTTAATATTAGTTCAAACTAATATAGAACCCGCCAGGGTTTATTACAAGTGGAATTCAGGCACTTGCCTCGCCGTAATACAGCGTGACCGTATGTTTTGCTTCGGCGAAGAACAACCAGCGTTCCACCAGTACGCCGACCGCTGCGGATGCCACGGCGACGCCGAGCAGGAATGTAGCGGGAAGAGCACTATTGGCAAGAACAGATGTCAGTGTACATGCAAAAGGTAGCGCAAAGAGCAATAGCGATGCGATAACCCGCAGGCGCGCTGCATGTTTTCGTGCGATGCGGTAGCCCATTTCGTGCAGAAGGTAGTTCGATTCGGTATGTGGGGCATCCAGCAGCCGTACCAGGCCTGGCTTGCCGAGGCCTGTGGCGCTGGCGGCCGTGCTGGCGCTCCGGGTGTTGCCAATATGATTCCAGTAAACCGCTTTCAGGATTGCGGCCAGCCCCAGGGCGGCCAGGGCGGCCACGTCGATCTCCTTTGCGTCGACGCCGAAAGCATGGCTCAGGAGGGCCAGCAGCAGTGCGCCGGTCGCTAGCCCCAGGATCAGATAGGCTGGTGGCACGAACCCGTTGGACCAGCGATGGATGCTTTTCAGCGAGGCATAGATCATCGCCGTGCAATAGATGGTGATCAGGCAGAACAGCGCGCCAATCAGTCCTGCCGCTGCGAAAGACCCGTCATTGCGTTCCAGGAACACCCAGCCGATGGCGTAAAGGCCGGTCGGGATGAAGGTCAGGATCGCCATCACGCCCTCGCGGCTGAGCCACGATGTCTTCCACTGGGTCAATGCCCGCCAAGCGCGTTCCGGATGGCCGAGATGGAAGGTCGAGGACAGCAGTCCCGCGCCGACCAGGGCGAAGGCAATGCCGAATGCGGCGACACCAAACCAGCGTTCCGCCGGCAGCAGGCCGAGCGCCCCGAAGATGCCCAGCCAGACCAGCAGGCCATAGCCGGCGCCGGAGGCGGTGGTGAAGAAGATGACGGAAAATGCCGGATGCATGGTCTCTATCCCCCTCCCTTATCGCGACAACAGCCGGTCGACCCAGCGCAGGAAGACGCCATCGATATCCTCGCCGACCGGCTCCAGCGCGGCGGGCGCGCCGGTTCCGTCGCGTAGATCCTTTTCCTCGCGCCGGCGCGGCGGGAGATATTTGTTGGTCGGCTTGCAGCCCTGCTCGGGCATCAGGTCGTAACCGCCACGGGCCGCCACAAGTTTCGATACGCCTGACTCCGGATCGCCCAGGTCGCCGAAATGGCGGGCGCCGGCCGGGCAGGTGGCCACGCAGGCCGGCACACGGCTTTCGATGGTCAGATGCTCGTTATAGATCTTGTCGACACACAACGTGCATTTCTTCATCACCCCGGCGTCGGCGTCATATTCCCGCGCGCCATAGGGGCAGGCCCAGGAGCACAGCTTGCAGCCGATGCACAACGACTCGTCCACCAGCACGATACCGTCCTCGACGCGCTTGTAGGAGGCACCCGTAGGGCAGACCGTGACGCAAGCGGCGTCCTCGCAATG
>JBFFGY010000060.1:0-9924 GCA_041557215.1 Alphaproteobacteria bacterium | reverse complement strand
GCTTTCCAAGCAGGTAAATATGGTGGCGGCGCCCGCCCCCGTGGCCGCCGCCCCGGTCGCCGCGGCTCCTGTTGCCGCCCCGGCCGCCGCACCGGCGGCGGAGGCTGCGCCGGCCGCACCGGCATCGGAGAGCATGGCAGACCATCCGGGCGCAGTGACCTCGCCCATGGTCGGCACCGTTTACCTGGCGCCCTCACCCGATGCGTCGGATTTCGTGTCGGTCGGATCGCAGGTGTCGGAAGGCGACACCATGATGATCATCGAGGCGATGAAGGTGATGAACCCGATCCCGGCGCCGCGTGGCGGCACCGTCAAGGCGATCCTGGTTTCCGACGCCCAGCCGGTGGAATTCGGCGATCCCCTGATCGTCATCGAATAGGCGGGGGCGCACTTGTTCGAGAAAGTCCTCATCGCCAACCGCGGCGAAATCGCGCTTCGAATCCATCGCGCCTGCAGGGAAATGGGTATTCGCACGGTCGCGGTGCATTCCACGGCCGACGCCAACGCGATGCATGTGCGCCTGGCGGACGAGTCGGTCTGCATCGGCCCGCCGCCGTCCTCGCAGAGCTATCTGAACATCACGGCGATCCTGTCGGCGGCGACGATCACCGGTGTGGACGCGATCCATCCAGGCATCGGGTTTCTGTCGGAGAACGCCAAATTCGCCGAGATGGTGGAGGAGCACGGCTTCACCTTCATCGGGCCGACGCCCGAACATATCTCGATGATGGGCGACAAGATCACCGCCCGTAACGAGGCCATGAAGCTGGGCATTCCCTGTGTCCCCGGCTCCGACGGCGCCATTAATGACGACGCGGCCGCAATAAAGCTGGCCGGAGAGATCGGCTACCCGGTCATCATCAAGGCGACGGCGGGCGGTGGCGGCAAGGGCATGCAGGTGGCACATGCGGCTAACGAAATGGCTGCGAAACTGTCGCTCTGCCGCACCGAGGCCAAGGCCGCCTTCGGCAATGACGAGGTCTATATCGAAAAATATCTCGGCCAGCCGCGCCATATCGAGGTACAGGTTCTGGGCGACGGCCAGGGTAATGTCGTGCATCTGGGCGAACGCGACTGCTCGCTGCAGCGCCGCCATCAGAAGGTCCTGGAGGAGGCGCCATCCCCAGCGTTGAACGCGGAATCGCGGGCGAAGATCGGCAAAATCGTCACCGACGCCCTTTCGAAGATCAAGTACCGCAGCGCCGGCACCATCGAGTTCCTTTACGAGAACGGCGAGTTCTATTTCATCGAGATGAACACCCGCCTGCAGGTGGAACATCCGATCTCGGAGATGATCTGCAATGTCGACCTGGTGCGCGAGCAGCTTCGCGTCGCCACCGGCGCGCCGCTGGGCTATGGCCAGGACGCGATCAAGATGCAGGGCCATTCAATCGAATGCCGCATCAATGCCGAGCATCCCGAGACCTTCATCCCCTCGCCCGGCAAGATCACCGACTTCCACGCACCCGGCGGGCTGGGCGTGCGCGTCGATTCGGCCATTTATTCCGGCTATTCAGTGCCGCCCCATTACGACAGCCTGATCGCCAAGCTGATCGTCCATGGCTCGACCCGCAACGAATGCATGATGCGGCTGCGCCGCGCGCTGGAGGAGTTCGTCGTCGGCGGCGTCAACACCACCATCCCACTGCACCAGAAGCTGATCGCCCAGCCGGACTTCCTGAACGGCGACTACGACATCCACTGGCTCGAAAAGTGGATGGGGGAACAGTAATCTGGCGCTGAAGCTCCGGCTCTTGTAGTATACCGCCTTGGTAGCCGGCCGTGTTTCGGCCGGCGGCGGGACTAACGGGGTATTGCCGCATGGAAATGCCGGAACTGACCCCGGACATGCTGCTTCGGGCTTATGCGATCGGCGTATTCCCGATGGCGGAGGACCGGGACGATCCGGACCTGTTCTGGGTGGACCCGCGCATGCGTGGGATCATTCCGTTTGACCATTTCCATGTCCCCAAACGCCTGCGCCGCACCATACGCGGAGGCCGGTTCCGCATTACCGTCGACACCAATTTCGAGGCCGTGATCGAGGCCTGCGCCGAACCCACGGATGCGCGCCCGCGGACCTGGATCAACGACCGCATCATCATGCTCTATAACTCGCTCTTCCATCTGGGCTATTCACATAGCGTGGAATGCTGGCGCGACGGCGAACTGGTCGGAGGGCTCTACGGCGTATCGATGGGCGGCGCCTTCTTTGGCGAGAGCATGTTCAGCCGCGAGACCGACGCCAGCAAGGTGGCGCTAGTGCATCTGGTGGCGCGCCTGAAACATGCCGGTTTCACCCTGTTGGACAGCCAGTTCATCACCCGCCATCTGCGCCGCTTCGGCGCCACCGAGATTCCGCGCAGCGAATACCGCCAGCGCCTCGCCGAGGCATTGAAACAGACCGCCGACTTCTCCCGCGCCCCCACCAGGGAAGAAATCGAAGCCGTCCTGACGGCGGGGTAACGCAACTTCTGAAACGGCCCGTCCCGGCCCGTGCTTGACGCGTTCGACCTATTTATAATAATAAATCGTATTAACTTCTTCCGACTCCCGGCCGCGGATCAACCAGATGACTCAACCCGTGCAGCGACAGAAACTTTCCGACCTGGTGGTTGAGGAGATCAAGCGCTGGGTCGTTACCGGCCAGCTTGGCCCCGGCGACCGGCTGCCCCAGGAGAGCGAACTGATGCAGCGCTTCGGGGTCAGCAAGGGGACCATCCGGGAATCGTTGAAATCGCTTGAGGTTCAGGGCCTTGTCCGAATTTCGACCGGTCCGCGCGGCGGCGCGTCGATCGCCCGGGTGGAATACGACAAGACGGCGGAATTGCTGGGAAACTTCTTCTATTTCCAACAGCTCGACGCGCCGAAAATCTATGAACTGCGCCGCATCGTCGAACCGGAGATGGCCGCCGCCGCCGTCGGCCACCTGACGGAAGAGCAGTTCGCCCGCCTCGAACAATCGATCCATTGCTGCCTGCAGGAGCCGGAAGACCCTGAGGAACGACGGCGCCAGCGCATCGAAGAGCTGGAATTCCACAATATCCTCGCCGAAGCCTGCCCCAATGCCCTGCTGTCCTTCGTTTGCCGTTTCATTAACCGCCTGCTCGCCGACCTCGTGGTTTACAAGAAGATGTATGTTCCGAAGCAGAAGCGGATCGCGCGCGAAAACCATAATGCGCACGAGCGCCTGCTTGCCGCCTATCGCGAAGACGACCGCGAGGCGGTCCACCGGATCATGCGGGACCATATGGAAGAATGTGCGGTCCATATCATCGAACTGGAGGCGGTGGTAAAATCGCGCTTCCTCGGCGGTAACGACGACCGTCCGGCGAGGACATTGGCCCGATGAGCGATCTGGCGAATCCTGCCCCTACCGCCTCCGAAACCGTGCTGTCGATTGCCGGGCTCAGCAAGGCCTTCCCCGGCGTGGTCGCCCTTGACGGGGTTTCCCTCGACCTGCACCCGGGCGAGGTCCATGCGCTGCTCGGCGCAAACGGTGCCGGCAAGAGCACGCTCATCAAGATCGTATCCGGCATCTACCGGGCCGATTCCGGTGAAATCCGGATCGACGGCGAACCGGTCGAAATTCGCGACGCCCAGACAGCTCAGGCGCTGGGCATCAGCGTAATCTACCAGGATCTGGCGTTGACGCCGCATCTGTCGGTCGCGGAAAACATCTTTCTCGGCCGCGAATTCTTGACGCCGCTGCACATGATCGACTGGAAGCGGACGCATGAGGAGGCACGGCGCCTTTTGGACCGCGTCGGCATTGACATACCGACCACGACGAAAGTGCGCGATCTAGGAACCGGCCAGAAACAGCTGGTGGAAATCGCCCGTGCCCTTGGCATTGATGCCCGGATCCTGATCCTCGACGAACCGACCGCGTCGCTAAGCCACGCCGAAACGGACCGGCTGTTCGAACTTGTCCACCGATTGGCGGAAAGCGGCGTCGGCATGATCTATGTCAGCCACCGGCTTGAGGAAATCGCTCCCCTCGTCGACCGCGTGACCGTCCTGCGCGACGGTCGTTCCGTCGGCACATTTCCGGTCGGCGAATTGGATCGCCGCAAAGTGGTTTCACTGATCACCGGCCATGAAGGGGCTAGCACCCCCGCACACCGCAAACGCTTGCCGGGCGAGATCCTGCTGGAACTGCGCGGCCTGACGCGCCAGGGTGAATTCTCCGACATATCCTTGGACGTCCGGCGCGGGGAAGTATTGGTCCTCACTGGCCTCGTCGGCGCCGGCCGCACTGAACTGCTGGAAACCGTCTTCGGGGCCCGCCCCGCCGATGGCGGCGAAATCATCCTGTCGGGTACACCGATTTCACCGGCCAGCCCGCGTGACGCGATCGGTGCCGGGATCGCCCTCATCCCGGAGGACCGGCGGGGACGCGGCGTCTCGGTGATCATGCCGGTCTTCGCCAATATCACGCTGGCGGCGCTGGGCCGATTCGCCCGCCGGTTCCGGCTCGATCTGGCGCAAGAAATGACGCATGCGCGCAAGATGATCGCCGACCTCGGCATCCGGACGTCATCACCCTTGGCGCCCGCCAGTTCCCTGTCCGGCGGCAACCAGCAGAAGGTGGCGCTGGCCAAATGGCTGTCCACCGATGCCGAACTCTTTCTGTTCGACGAGCCCACGCAAGGCGTCGACGTTGGCGCGAAAGAGGAAATCTACCGCCTGATCGACGAACTCGCCGCCAACGGTAAGGCCGTGGTCGTCGCGTCATCGGACATAGAGGAAGTCATGGAAATCGCAGACCGCATTCTTGCAGTACGGAAGGGCCGCATTGTCGGCGAATTCGACAACCGGGACCTGAAGGCCAGCGTCGTCATGGACGCCATCACCCACGGAGACGCAAAGTGAGCGCCAGCAATACCAACGGCTCGCGCGCCGGCGCGGCACTGACCGGCATGGCCTCCCGGATCGATCCGGCAACGGTCGGCCCCGCCGCCGCCCTGGCCCTGATGTTCATCGTCTATTCGGTGCTCAGCCCGCATTTCCTGACGGTCCAGAACATCACCAACGTCTTGGTCCAGAGCGCCCCGCTGATGATCCTGGCCAGCGGCCAGACCTTCGCACTGCTGATGGGCGGCCTCGACCTCTCCCAGGGATCAATCGTCAGCCTGGTCAGCGTGGTGACCGCGGGCGTCATGATGCATTTCGGCCTGCCGCTGGGCGCCGCCGCAGGACTGGGTGCCGGCATCGGCATCGGCCTGGTCAACGGCCTGTTGGTCGGGCGCGCGCGGATCCAGCCCTTCATCGTCACGCTGGGCATGCTCTACATCACGGCGGGCGCCGCCATGGTGGTATCGGACGGCTCGTCGATCTTCGGCCTGCCCCGCCCGGACGTGGACTATTTCTTCTGGTTCGGCGGCGGCTTCATCGGCCCGGTGCCGGTGCCCACCCTGATCGCGGTCATACTGATCGCGGCGGCGCATCTGGTCCTGACGCAGACCCGGATCGGCAGGCATGTCTTCGCGATTGGCAGCAACGAACAGGTGGCCGTCATGTCGGGCATCGATGTCGGCCGCGTGAAGATCTTCATCTTCCTCGTCAGCGGCGGTTTCGCGGCGGTCGGCGGTTTCATGCTGAGCGGCCGCGTGATTTCCGGCCAGCCCCTGCTCGGCGCCGGAGACATCCTGCTGCAGTCGATCGGCGCCGTCATCATCGGCGGCACAAGCATTTTCGGCGGCCAGGGCGGCGTCTTGCGCACGGTGATCGGCGTGCTGGTCATCGCTTTCATGGTCAACGGCCTGAACCTGCTGGCGATTTCCACCTTCGCCCAGCAGATCATCGTCGGCGCCATCATCATCCTTTCCGTCTGGGTCAACACGCTGCAGCGGCGCAGAACCTGACGGTTACACCGGGATCCGCCAAGCGGCGGAAAACTTGAACCAAACATACCAACCAAAACGAAGCGGAGGTTTGAATGAATAAGATACGAAACCGGGCGCATCTCGGCGCAGGCGTCGCCCTCGCCCTGACTCTCGCCCTGCCGTTCGCGGTAGCGCCGACCCAGGCCCAGGCGGATGCCAAGGAAGTCGCGGTCATGCTGCCGGCTGCCGGCGACCCCTATTTCAAGCTCAAGAGCTGCGGCTATATCGAGGAAGGCAAAAAGGCCGGCTACGACGTCAAGATTTACGACGCCGGCGGCTACGGCAACCTGGACAAGCAGGTATCGCAAATCCAGGACGTCATCCAGCGCAAGGTTTCGGCGATCGTCCTGGTGCCCGCCAGTTCCGACGGCACCGTGCCGGTGGTCGAAAAGGCCATCGATTCCGGCATTCCCGTCATCAATGACGGCATCGCTACACACAGCGAAAAGGTCTCCGGCTTCGTCGGCGAGCCCTCTTACGTGATGACCGAACTTTTGGCGGCCTACCTGGCCGACAAGCTGGGCGGCAGCGGCGAAATCGTCATGCTGTCCGGACCCGGCGGCCTCGACCTGACCAGATTCCGCGTTGACGGCTTCAAGGATTACCTGGCCAAATATCCGGGCATGAAGGTGGTGGCCGACAAGTTCACCTCCACTTCCTCGGCCGATGCGCTGAACACCATGCAGGACTTCCTGCAGGCCCATCCGGGCGTGAAAGCCGTCTATACCTTCAACGGCCCGATTGCGATCGGCGTCGTGCAGGCGCTGCGCGCCGCCGGCAAGAAGCCCGGCGACGTTCTGGTCGTGACCACCGACATGGAGGTCGAGACCGAGCGGCTGATCGAGGACGGGTGGATCCAGGCCACGGTGGTCAGCCAGCCGGTAACGATGGCCCAGTTGGCTGTCCGCCGCGCCATCGAGGCCGCGGAAGGCAAGAGCATTCCGAAAGAAACGCTGACCCAGGCGTCCGTGATTACCCAGAGCACGGTCAACGCCGTGGATCTATCCGGACAGGAATGCCAGTAACGGCCTCCGTCCTGTGAAAGGGTTATGGGGCGGCGGCCAACGACGGTGGCCGCCCTCCTCCCCCTCCCTCTTCCACACTCGCTCCAAATGAAATTCGACATACGGAAAGAACGGTTATGACTGACGAGGCGAAATCTGTCCGGTTCGACGGCGGGGCGATCCCCGCGGCCATTCGCAGCGGCCTTGGCTGCCGCCGCGATATCCCCGCGGAACTCGACGGGCTGGGGCTGCGGCGCGTTCTCATCGTCTGCAGCGCAACCATGCGCCAGAAGACGTCCTTCATCGGCGAACTGGAGTCCCTGCTCGGCTCCCGGCTGGCCGGCACCTACGACGCCGTGCGATCGAACGCCCCTGAATCGGCGATTGCCGAAGCGGCGGAATTCGCCCGTACCCTGGACCCCGATTCCATCCTGTCGGTCGGCGGCGGTGCGGTGCACGACACGGCGAAGGGCGTGGCGGTCATGACCCCCAGCGGCCGCAGCATCACCGATTTCGTCAGTCGCTTCGAGCCGCCCAATACGTTCCATGGGGCCGAGGTGGACGTAGATCCCCTGCCGGTCCTGACCCTGCCCAGCACATTTTCCGCGGCCGACGTGGTCGGCGGCGGCGCCGTAACCGATGAAGAATCCGGCGAAAAACTGATCTTCGTCCATCCCAAACTGACGCCGGTGCGCGTGTTCCTCGATGGCGAACTCGTCGCCTCCGTGCCGCGCCGCATCCTGGCGGCGAGCGGCATGAACGCCGTGCACCATTGCCTTGAGGCCCTCTATTCGAAGGGCCACCAGCCGATCACCGACGCCTTTGCGCTGACTGCGCTGCGCGGGCTGGTCGAGACCCTGCCACAGCTCGCGCCCGGCGCCGCGGCCCCGCCCCCGGCCGTCTATCAGGCAGCGCTGGAAGCGGCATCCATGTCGGGCCTGACCTATGCCAATTCCTGGCTCGGCATCGGCCATTCGATCTGCCATAGCCTTGGCGGCCGCTATGGCCTGTCCCACGGCGAAGCAAATTCCGTGATGGTCCGCCAGAGCATCCGTTTCAACCTGTCCCATGCGGAATCGCGCCTGGCGCTGGCGGCGCGCGCGACCGGCGCCTGCTTCCCAGATGGACAGGACGCGCTGGCGGCACGCCATATGGTCAACATCGTCGACTGGCTAAGCGAAACGCTTGAAGCGCCGCGCCGGCTCAGCGAAATCGGCCTGCCGGAAGGCCAGTTCGAGCGCATCGCCCAGGATGCGATGGCCGACCCGCAGACCTACTGGAATCCCAGGCCGGCGACCGAAAAGGAAATTGTCGAGTTGCTCCGCGCCGCTTGGTGAACCGTTCCGCACAAGCATAATCCGAGCAGGAAAGGATCCTCGATGGAAACGCAAGCCAAGGCAACCGACCTGGTTCGCTCTGTCTTGCCTGCCGACTGTGCCGAAACCGCGCTCCACCGGATCGGTGGCCGCTGGGTACCCGCCGGCGACGGACAGACCTTCGCCACGGTCAACCCGACAACCGGCGAACCGCTCTACGACGTCGCCCTGGCTGGACCTGCCGAAATCGAGGAGGCGGCGCGGGCTGCGGGCAAAGCGCAGAAGGGCTGGTGGGAAGCGGACGGTCAGGATCGCGCCCGCATCCTGCGCCGGATCGCCGATGCCATCCGCGAGCACGGCGATGCGCTGGGCCTGCTGGATACGCTGGATGCCGGCCGCCCTATCCGCGACACCCGCACGCGCGACGTGGAACGCGCCGCCCGCCTGTTCGAGTTCTTCGCCGGCGTCACCGACCGCCTGCGCGGTGCCCGGATCCCGGTGCAGCCGGGCAAGTTCAATGTCACCGAACTGGAACCCTACGGCATCGTCGGCGCGATCGCACCGTGGAACTATCCGCTGACCAACGCGGCCGGAAAAGTGGCGCCCGCCCTGGCCACCGGCAACGCCGTCATCCTCAAACCGGCTGAGGAATCGCCGCTTTCCGCGCTGTTGCTGGCCCTGGTCGCCGAGGAAGCGGGTCTGCCTGCCGGGCTGTTCAATGTCGTCAACGGACCGGGCGATGTCACCGGCCAGGCGCTGGTCGACCATCCACTCGTTCCCAAAATCGCCTTCACCGGCTCGACCGAGGTCGGCCGGCGGCTGGGCGCGCGTTGCGGCGAATTGCTGAAATCCGTCACGCTGGAACTGGGCGGTAAGACCGCCTTCATGCTGTTCGTGGACGCCGGCCTGGAGCCGGCCGCGGACGCCCTTGCGTTCTCCGCCTTTTCGAACTCCGGCCAGACCTGTACCGCGGCGACCCGTCTACTGCTGGAACGGCCGATGGCCGGGCGATTTATCGACATGCTGGCCGCCAGGATTGGCGGCATTCGCATCGGCGATCCACTCGACCCGGCAACGCAGGTTGGCCCGCTGATCTCGGCGCGCCAGAAAGAGCGTGTGGAAGAATACCTCTCCGCCGGACAAGCGGACGGTGCACAGTTGATTCGGATGAACGAGCCCGCTTTTCTAGGCGCCGGCTACTTCCTGGATCCGGTTCTCTTCCGTGGCGTTCATTCGGACATGAAAATCGCGCGTGAGGAAATCTTCGGGCCGGTCCTGTCCGTCATCGAATTCGACAGCGAGGAAGAGGCGGTAGCGATTGCCAACGACACGCCCTACGGCCTTGCGACCAGCATCTGGACCCGCGACGTCTCCCGCGCCCTGCGGCTGTCGCGACGGGCGGAGTCCGGACTGGTCTGGGTCAACAGTGTCCACAGCCTGCATCCGGGGTCGCCCTATGGCGGCTTCAAGCAGAGCGGCCTGGGCCTGGAAATGGGCCTGGAAGCGGCGACGCAACTGATGAAATCGAAAAGCGTATGGATCGAGGAAGGCGCCTGGCAATCGCCCTGGCAATAAGCAGATCCCGCCACACGGATTTTCTGGCATGCGGCGCGCGGGTGGGTATTATCGGGCGGTGTGACCAATAAAATCACCGCCGGAAGGGGGCGCCGGATCGTGGACCAGGAATTCGATTACATCGTCGTCGGCGCCGGATCG